>CAZIKD010000001.1:0-30686 GCA_964539725.1 uncultured Candidatus Bathyarchaeia archaeon
CACACGGGTACGTCGTCAGGAAGTCGACAGGTACGGCCGTCTAATCGGCTAACCCGCGCGCGCGACCATGTAATTATGAAGGTGGTTTCAAGGTATTAGGGTCATCCCCACTTTCGGTCGACTCCCCGCCCTCGCTGGGTAGCTTATGGTTTTATCCACAGACCGCGTTACCCAACTCAATGGGCGCCTCAGCTACGGCATTGCTCCCCCTCCACCCCGGCAAAGCTCCCCGGTGGCTATTCAGTAGAATGGTTGAGTTAGCCCGCTGCATCACGGCAATAGTGATCAACGAGTATGGCCGGGAAGGCTTAATGAACCGGCTGAGTGACCCTTGGTTCTTCCAGAGCCTGAGCTGCGTCCTCGGCTACGACTGGCACAGCAGTGGGACGACCACGGTCACCTGTGGGGCGCTCAAGGAGGCGATCGACCCAGGGGAGACGGGCTTAGCCATCGCAGGCGGAAAGGGAAAGACATCGAGGAAAGCGCCCACCGAGATTAGGGAAAAGGGCCAGGCATTCGGCCTGGGCCAGGAAGTTATAGAAAACCTAGTCTATTGTAGCAGGATGGCTGCCAAGGTCGATAACAGTCTCATACAAGATGGCTACCAGCTCTACCACCACTGCTTCTTTTTCGACGAACGAGGGAAGTGGATTGTGATCCAGCAGGGTATAAACCAGAAGAGGGCTGACGCCCGCCGCTACCACTGGCCCATTGACCATAGGGGCTTCGTAATGGAACCCCAGAGCTCAATCCTCTGTGATACCCACCTCCCCCACGTACTCGATATGACAAGCATACTTAGCGAGGGGAATAGGAGAGCCTGTGTAGACCTCGCCAGGGAAAACCCCGAGAGGCTGCGCAGAACCCTCCTTGCCCCAGTACCGGTGAAGCAGAGCCGCCTAGACTCCTGGACCGGTGCTCCTAAGCAGGAGCAGCTCGTAATGCCCCGCAGAGTCAACTGGGATACACTACGTGAGGTCTACGAGTTCCAGCCAAGCGGCTACGAGGAGCTGGTCGCCTTCAAGGGCATCGGTCCCTCTACAGTCAGAGGCTTGAGCCTTATAGCTGAGCTCATCTATGGGGAGAGGGCAAGTTGGAAGGACCCTGTTAGGTTCAACTTCGCCTTCGGTGGTAAGGACGGCGTCCCTTTCCCCGTCGATAGGCGCGCTATGGATGAGGCCGTTGACGTCATACAAGTGGGGATATCCTCATCAAATGTGAGGGATGAAGAGAAAAGACGCGCCTTCAGGCGCCTCCGGTCCTGCGTCCCCCCGATACCGGAGTTCAGATCCTAATGGCCTGGTTGATGACGAAAGCGAAGTCCGCTGGGCACGCACCCGTTATTACGGTCTTTTTAGCCGAGAAGAATTCACTTATAGCACTCTCGATAGTCGCGACGTCAGCGGGGGAGCCGATGAGCCTTGCCTCGAGTTCCTCCAAATCGGTCTCCGGCTGCATGAAGAAGTCGCCGGTCAGTTGGATGACCCTGATCTTCCCTGCCTCGACCTCGAGTTTCGCCCTAAGGAGCTTACCCCCGGGGACCTTGTACTCGAACCTTTTCACCTGGTTACCTCCTGTATATCCAGTCCTTGCTCGCGTAGCGTTCCCTGAAATGTTTAATGAGTCCCTCCTCGTAGGGTGTTAGTTCCGCTTTAGCAAGTTTTACGTCGAGGGCCTTTCTATAACCTTTTTCTAGAGCGTCTCTGACCTCGGGGAAGCCTATCTGCCGCCCAAGGAGGCGCCTGATTGTGGTGACTCGATCCTCTGCCTGCTGTATCATCTTATCGCTCAGCTTCTCCTTGGAAATCTTCAATACGCCGAACATCTCACGGGCGTCAAAGTCGACCAGAAGCGTGCCGTGATGGAGAACGGCTCCGTATCGCCTGATTTGAGCGTTGCCGGATATCTTCTTCCCAGCGACGACGATGTCGTTAATGGGCTTGAAGTCAGCTTTTATACCGAGCACGGCGAGGGCCTCAATAATTCCCAGGCATAGGTAGTGGTAGGACTCGATGGGGTCAGTGCTAACGCGGGGGTCGTCCTCCTTTAGGACGATGCTGTAGGTGACCTCTCCTCTCTCGCTGTTGAGTACGGCACCCCCACCGCTTATTCTCCTGTTCAAGTTGAAACCGAACCGCTGTAACGCCTCGAGGTTGACTTCGTCCTCGACGCTTTGGAAGTAGCCAAGGGTGACCGCGCTCGGCTTCCACATGTAGAACCTGAGGGTGTCGGGGGCTTTTCCTTCCCCGCGGGCTCTAGTTATAGCCTCGTCAACCGCCATGTTTGTGTAGGCGTCGTTCACTTTAAGGTCTAAGAACCTAATGCTTATGGGCAAACTACTTCCAATCTAGGATAAGCGAGGAACGATAAAAGACGTTGGAGTATTCACCACTTGTCTCTGTGGAGGACCTCGGAGACGGGACGCCTGAGGCGAGGTGGCGGATCCTGGTCGGGATAACCGACGGGTATCAGCGCAATTGGCCTAATATTCTTTGGAATCCAAATCGAAGCAGCAGCCATCCCTTCGTCGAAGGCACCTATCCAGCATGCGCCAAGCCCGTTGTGGGAGGCGGTGAGCATAATATTCTCAACCGCGGCGGCAGTGTCCTGTAAACAGTAAAGGGTCGTCCCCCTCTCACCGTACCTAGGCGCCGTCCGAGTGGGATCTGCACAGACAACTATGACCACTGGGGCGGTTGCTATAAATGACTGTCCGTGTGCAGCCTCAACGAGTGCCTCCTTTACATCTCGGTCCCTGACGGCTACGAAGGCCCAGGGCTGTGTATTCCCTGCGCTTGGTGCGTGAATCGCGGACTTGATCAGTGTCTCGACATCCTCGTCGGTCAGGCCTTTGGGTGCGAAGGCGCGTATACTTCTCCTCCTCAGTATGGCCTCTGGTATCTCCAAAACTTCACCTGTGATGGTTTCAGCTCGGTGGCTTATATCGGCTGCTACCTAAGTCGCCTCGACGTATAGAACATGAGGACGATTGCTCCCACTAAGGCAACCGCTAAAAATATCATAGTGGGATCGATCCAGCTCGCCTGGATTCCCCCGGCGACCTCAGTCGAGGTGACATAGATGTTTGAGGATACTATCCTCTGTCGGGTTTCAACGCTTAGGGTTGTATACTCTTGTTTGTTTATCTTAATTGCTGTGACGATAGCGGGTGTGTACTGAGGGGCGTTCTGGATCGTCTGCATCGGGTCGTCGTTGTTTGTGAGTGTTAAGTCAACGGGTATCCAGCCCCACGGGGGCGTGTATACCATCGCCCAACCGTGCCACCCGAGCCCCTTCTCAGATATGGTTAGGTGACCGTCCCACACGGTGTCAGTACTGTCGATGCTTGAGCTGAAGACCGCGCCTATCTCGAGGTAGGCGGGGATGCCGAGGCTCCGGAGCATACTTATTAGGAGTATGGACTGGTCGTCGCAGTCGCCCCGCCTCTGATTAAGTGTCTCACCGGGGTAGAGTGGTATTTCGTGGTTGGCGTAGGTGACGTTCGCTTGGAACCACTTGACTAGACGGGTGAGCTTACCAAGTACGGTGGACTCCCCGGCGGTGAGGCCCTTCGCCAACGCCACAATCTCGGGGGAATTCGACCAGAAGGTCTCAGTGGTATCCGTATACTCTGAGATGAGGGCAGCTGGGATGTCGGAGATGACCCCCCCTTTTGAGGCATCAAACTTGGGTTTCGCAGTACCGGAGGAGGTTATCTGGTAGGTGACCGTGTAGGTGAGCTTACCATTTGCAGGGATTGTGAGGCTGAGAACCGGGCCCGCTAGGGGGTTTCCGTCCTCATCGGTGTAAGTGGGTCCGAGTGGAGGTGAGGATGATGTGACGGTGACAGTCTGCGATTGGCTATTTATGAAGAGGGGGACTGCTACGTCGTCCTTCTCGAGGGTGATCGTAGTAGCGCCCTTGTTATCGAATGTGTAGGTAATCGTGTATTTGAATTGTGTCGCCGCCTGGGCGGGCGCTATCTGCATTAGGAGGAGGATAATGAGGATAAGCGGTGCGGCTATACTGGCTCTCAACTCGGGCTCCGTCTTGGATGCGGACGCGCCGCTTAAACAGTTTACTAAAGGGGGGGAGCTAGCCCTTAGGGACCTTCTCCCAGTCCTTAGCGAAGATACGGAGCCCCTCGTCTGTTAATGGGTGTGCTAGCATCTTCTCGAGGATGTCGGGAGGGATCGTGGCGACATGTGCCCCGAGCATCGCTGACTGTGTCACATGGCGGGGGTGTCTGATGCTCGCGACTATCAACTTGCTAGGCAGGTCATAGCAGTTAAGCATCTGCATCACCTCGCCGATGACCTCCATACCCTCGTGCCCTCTGTCGTCGAGGCGCCCCACGAAGACACTGAAGTAGGTTGCCCCCGCCTTAGCGGCTAGGAGGGCTTGGTTTGCAGAGAAGACGAGGGTGACATTAGTCTTGATACCGAGCTTGCTAAGCACCTTGACTGCCTTGAGTCCCTCTGCGGTCATCGGTATCTTGACTACTATGTGCTCCCCGTAAGCGGCGAATTTCTTCGCCTCGGAGACTAGGTCGTCCGCCGTGGTGCTGCAGGCCTCGACGCTTATTGGCCCCTTAACCACGTCGGTGATCTCATTGACTACGTCCTCGAATCTACGCCCGCACTTTGCTATTAGGCTAGGGTTTGTTGTCACCCCGTCGACGACGCCTATGCTGTAGTATTTCCTGATCTGAGCGATGTCAGCGGTGTCTATGAAAAACTCCAATTTGAGTCCCTTGTTGTTCTCCTATTTGTGCTGTTTTTGGATAACCCTTTCGGCGCAGCGGGAAAGGAATATTTAAAATGGCCCGCTGAAGCGATCCATAATTGAAATGATAAGCAGGCAGCCCTTTGGGAATTCTGGACACGACAGCTCGGCCACTATCTTCGGCGCTGCGGCGCTGGGCCTAGTCACTCAGGAGGTGGCGGATGAGACGCTCAATATCCTCGACAAGTATGGCGTCAACCACATCGACGTCGCTGCAAGTTACGGGGACGCCGAGCTCCGTATAGGCCCCTGGTTGGAGAGGCGAAGGGGGGACTTCTTCCTCGCCACAAAGACGGGGATGAGAACCTATGCTGACGCGAAGACGGAGTTTCAAAAGTCACTCAAACGTCTCAAGGTGAAGAGTGTAGACCTCATCCAACTCCACAACCTAACCCACCCCGATGATTGGGAAACTGCTATGGGTGAGGATGGAGCGCTGAAGGCGCTCATGGAGGCGAAAAAGCAGGGACTCACCCGATTCATCGGTGTCACCGGCCACGGCCTCTTCGCCCCTGCTATGCACATGAAGAGCCTCAAGAAGTACGACTTCGACTCCGTCCTCCTCCCTTGGAACTACGTCCTCTACAAGGATGAGCGCTATAGGAGGGAGTTCAACTCACTGATGAAGACGTGTAGAGACAGAGACGTTGCTGTCCAGACCATAAAGTCCATAACCAGGGGTCCGTGGGGCGATAAGCGCCACACCGCTGAGACTTGGTACGAGCCCTTCGAGGAGCAGAGGGACATTAACCTAGCCGTATCCTGGGTTCTCGGACAGGGTACCATCTTTCTAAACACAACCGGTGACGTGAGATTACTTCCCAAGGTGCTGGAGGCCGCGAGCTTGAATGTGCCTAAACCGAGCGACGCCGAGATGGAGGAATTATCCAAGAGGACACAAATGTCCCGCCTCTTCGTAGGTTGACGCGTTTCATTTACTAGCGCGCGCCCACCCCCACCCGAGGCGAAACGCTAAATTCATATAATGAAAGTTATTTGTGGTGAAGAGTATGGCAACTTATGACGTCAAGATAACCGTTTTGAAGAAGGTCAAAACGGGAGAGATACTGAAGGAGTATGGGGCTTCGACTGTAGAAGCTGAGTGTCCAGTCGCCAAGGAGGGAGTGGATTACATCTCAAAGGGGGGTAAGATGCCAGATAACTTCTGCGGCTGGGCCTGGGCCGACATCCAGAGGGATGTCGCGGTGCTAGCCTTTGGTGGAGAGTTCCCCTGGATCAAGAAGAAGGGGACGATGATCAGCTGCTGTACCGATGGGTTGCGCCCAGTCATCTTCAAGCTTGAACGGATATAAGCCTGCGTGCGATCGATAATTTCCCCACTAGTATGTAGACACTGTTTAACAGGTACCCCTCGGGGAATTTACTACAATTTATCCAACATGTGGAGCTACGTGGTCCATAAAGTACTCCGTGGACTCCGCTTCCGAGCCATAGGGAAAGACTATAACGATGTGGCTCACCCCAAGCTCCTTATAGCCTCTCACGAAGGCTATGGCTTCCTCAGTTGTCTTCCTCTCCCACTTCTTAACGCCACTATACCTCTCGTAAGGCGCCGCGGTCCCCGACTTAACACCGGCTAGAGCGAGATGGAGGCCCGCTGATTTCCTGATCGAGCCGTAGTCTACACCTAATTTCTCGCAGTGTTTTTTGAGAATGGCTAATCGTTCACTGAATGTCTTGAGGTCGATATTCCACGCGAAGTTCACTAGCTGCGCATGCTTGGCAGCAACCTTGAGCAGGTGATCGCCGGTGCCACCGACGAGGACTGGCATTGGGTTCTGAACCGGTTTAGGCATAGCGACGCAGTCATTGACGCTGTAGTACTTACCCCTGAAGTCTGCACTCTGCTTAGTCCACATCTGACGGGCTATAGTGAGAGCCTCGTCCAGCTGCCTTACCCTTATTCCGGGGCTCGGGAAAGGGTACCCATACGCCTTATACTCGACTTCCTTCCAACCAGCTCCGACTCCGAAGTAGAGGCGTCCCCTGCTTATCCTATCAAGGCTCGCCGCCATCTTCGCTGCAAGGCAGGGGTTCCGGTAACTTTGACTTGCAACCATTGGACCGATCCTTAACCTCTTCGTGTCGACGACGATGGCGGTTAGGAGGGTCCAAGCCTCGAGGCAGTCGACGTCGACGGCGTCGGGTCGTATTAGAAAGTGGTCCGATGCCCAGAGGCTCTCAAATCCTGCAGCCTCTGCTCTCTGAGCGACCTCCCTGAGGTAGGGGTATTCGTAACCAAATTGCGGCTCGATCTGGACACCGTAGTCGATCTTCAAGACAACCGATCCTTATTAGGGATTGAGCTGTTATAGCTGTTGCTTCACTAAGCTCTTTCTCGATACTGAGGTGTCTTAATGCAGGTTGTTATATTGATTTGTGGTTAGTATATCGTGATTGATATGGGTGTTTGGCCAGACTCGAAGAGGATGGGAGTTGTTTTTAGTTTCGACCTCGATGCTGAGTCCCTCTGGACGGCGAGGGACCCTAAGAACTTGGAGAGACCCGTGACGCTCTCCCAGGGAGAGTATGGTCCCAGGGCGGGAGTGCCTAGGATACTAAGACTCCTGAAAAAGTACGACCTTAAGGCAACTTTCTTCGTTACGGGTTGGGCGATGGAGCACTACCCTGAGACGGTTGCGGAGATCGTTGCCTATGGCCATGAGATAGGGCACCACGGGTACCACCACGAGTGGCTGGATAACCTCAGCCTCGACGAGGAGAAGGTCATCATGGCGAAAGGCCTCTCACTCATTAAAGACTTTGACTCCAAAGGACCTGTTGGCTACAGGTCACCAAGCTGGGAATTCACCCCCAACACTATCAGGCTCCTGAAGGAGAACCACTTCAAGTATACAAGTAACATGATGAACAGCGACCTTCCCTACCTCCAAAAGTTGGATGGCAGTGAGATAGATCTAGTCGAGCTGCCTGTCAGCTGGATATTGGATGACGCCCCATACTTCCTATACAGCACCCGCCTGACGGGGAGGACCATAACAGACCCCTCCCACGTCTATTCAATCTGGGAGCAGGAGTATAGCGGCTTCTACGAGGAAGGACTTTGCTTTGTCCTCACAATGCACCCCCAGATAATCGGCCGCCCCTCGAGGATTGCGATGCTAGAGAAGCTTATCAAGAGAATGAGTTCCGATCCAGGGGTCTGGTTCGCCCAGGGGCGCGAGGTGGCTGACCACTGGCTCTTGAAACGAAAGTAACCTGCAGCCTACGAGACGGAGCCAGCCTTCACCATCTTAGCGACCTGGGCCACCTTCCTGCCCAAGCCGCGGGCCGACCTAAGACCTAACTCGTCCTCGAGGACGGCATTTAGTATCTTACTCCTCTTCGGATAAGTGACCGCCCCGCCACCGTAATAGCAGCCGGGAGTCTCCTGGGACCCCGAGCCAACGACTATCATGTCGTGGACAAGGAAATAGCTATGGATCATCTGAATGGAGGTCTCCTGTCCGCCATTCCTATTGTATCCGACAGCTATCGCCCCACCTACCTTGTTCGAGAGGCCCCCACCGTAACCCGTCCTCGCATACCTTACAAAGGGCTCAGTCCTGTCGAGGAGAACCTTGAGCTCACCAGCGATACCACCGAAGTAGACGGGGCTCCCTATGATTATGCCATCGCTGCCTGCGAACTTCGGGTAGACCTTCTCCATGTCATCTACGAAGCTCGGGCAGGAGCGCCCATTTTTAGGCTCATCGAAGCACCGGAAGCAGGCGATGCAGGGGTTGATCTTGAGGGGGCGGAGGTAGAGAATTTCCGTTTCGACGTTACCCAGTTCTTCGGCGGACTTGAGGGCCTCCTTGACTAGGATCTCTGTGTTTCCTCGCCTCGGGCT
The DNA here is from genome assembly GCA_964539725.1 of uncultured Candidatus Bathyarchaeia archaeon. Lineage (GTDB taxonomy): Archaea > Thermoproteota > Bathyarchaeia > TCS64 > TCS64 > UBA8941. Next base: position 8,660 of record CAZIKD010000001.1, read on the forward strand.
ACCAACAATCCCGAGTATCTTCACACTCGTATCGTCTTTGGTCATCACATTACCCCAATTGACTTTTAACTATCACGTGCCGATTAATCGATTAAAACCTTTAGAGGGTAGGGCTTTGAAAGATACTTCATGTCTAGCTGGGTACGTCGAAGGCGAATCGGCGACGGATCTCCTTAGATCCATGATAATCGTCGCGAGCGTCAATCCCCCAGGGAGGGAAAGGGAATGTGCGGAGGTCGTCTACAAGAAGCTCGCGGGTCTCGGTCTCGAGGTCAACTACGTAGAGAGGGAGCCGGGGCGAACGAATGTCGTTGCGAGGCTCAAGGGGAGCAAGGGGACGCCTGTTCTTCTCTATAACGGTCATATCGACGTTGTACCCCCAGGCAATGGTTGGAGCCGTGACCCTTTCGGTGGCGAGATCGACAGGGGTAGGCTATACGGACGAGGAACAGCGGACATGAAGTCGGGCGTAGCATCGATGATCGCCGCAGTCGAGGCCATCGTAAAGTCCGGGGCGAGGCTTAGGGGCGACCTCATACTGACTGCGGTCGCCGACGAGGAGACGGGGAGTCTAAGGGGAACCCGCCACCTAATCGAGAATGGGCTTAAGGCGGATATGGCCGTCGTATCAGAGCCCACTGATCTGAGGATCGAGATAGCGAACAAGGGAATACTCTGGGCTGAGATAAGCGCGCGCGGCAGGGGATCCCACGCCTCGAGGCCTCACCTGGGTATAAACGCCATCGACAAAATGCAGGCAATAATCGATGCACTCCACGGCATCAGGCTTGAGGGATGGAACGAACTTTTTGACGTCCCGCCGCCGGTCCTCAGCGTCACAACAATACAGGGCGGTACAAAGATCAACGTGATACCCGACCTGTGCAAGATCGAGATCGACAGACGAATCCTCCCAGGTGAGACCCCAGAAGCCGCCCTATGCCAGATCAAAACTGCAATCAACGGCTTAAAGGAGAGGGACTCTCAGTTAGAAACGGAGATCAAGGTGCTCGAGGAGTGGCCGCCGATGCAGGTCTCCCCAGAGGAGCCAATCGTCAAGAGCCTCGTCAGCGTAGTCGAGAAGGTGACTGGAGAGAAGCCTAAGTTATTCGGGAAGGCAGCCGGAACCGACGCCTCATGGCTCGTCCGCGACGCTCGGATACCCACGGTTCTTTATGGACCCGGCGACCCACGCCTCTCCCACACACCCGACGAGAACGTCGAACTCTTTAAGGTGACTGAGGCAGCGAGGGTCTTCGCTATCCTCGCGGGCGATATCCTGAGCCTAGAATAGAAGCCGGCCTATCTGAGCCAACCCATATAATCCGGGGTCACTTCAATCCGAGAAGCTTGGATAGGAGGCGGTGGTAGCTTGACTTTGTGTCGACTATCTTGACCTCCTTTACGCAAGCTTCGCAACCGGTCCGTGGCACTGTGATGTCGAGCCTCGCCATCGACACATCTTCGAGGTGGTCGAGTGGCTTGCAGAGGAGGCAGTAGTTGATCTCGCCGCTGAGTCTCTTGACCTTGAAGGACCTCATTGCCTCACCGACTGACTCAAAGCTAAACCAGCCGCCACCCTCCTTCATCTCATTTACGCCCTTGCGATCTGTTTCCTTCGGGGCTATGTGGATGCACTCTCCCCTGTGCAGAATCGCTGTATGGGATGCGTTGTCGACTTCGAGCCAGAACATGCGGTGAGGAGTGGAGAGGTTATTAAAAAATGTAAGCTTAGAATCGGTACTCAAAGACGCTTCTTTGTGACTAGCTCCGCGCTGGCCGCGATCTGGTCGGGGGTGAGGCCGAACTCTTTTAGGAAGCTATCTACGTTTCGGCTTGAGCCGCCATAGACATCGGGTACCCCAAGGCGGTGGATCGGGACCGGGTATTTTTCCGAGAGTACCTCGGCCACAGCCCCACCGAGACCACCGCAGATCGAGTGATCCTCGACCGTGACGACCGCCCCAGTTGCCCTAGCAGCGGCAACGAGAGTTTCTCCGTCGAGGGGCTTGACAGTGTGGACGTTGACGACCCTCGCGTTGATCTTCTTCTCCTTGAGGAGCGCCGCTGCCTTTAGGGAGGAGTCGACCATGGGCCCGAAAGCGGCTATCGTTAGGTCTGATCCATCTCTCATCGTCTCGGCTCTCCCCAACTTGAACTGGTAGCCCTTCTGAAGTATCGGCTCTTTGTCCCTGCGAAGACGTAAGTAGGTTGGCCTGCCTGCCTTCAGGGCGGCGTCGAGGGCGCTCTTCGTCTCCTCAGCGTCGACTGGAACAACGACCCGCATGTTGGGGATGACACGCATTAGGGCGACGTCCTGCAGGGCGAGGTGGGATGCGCCATCAGCAGCAGCGGAGAGACCTCCATGACTGGCGACTAGGCAGACGCTGAGGTTGTCATGGGCGATAATATTCCTGATCTGGTCCCATGCACGCCCCGTGAGGAAGTAGGCGAAGCTGCTCGCGAATGCCTTCTTGCCACCGATGGCGAGCCCCGCTGCAACATCGATAAGGTTCTGCTCAGCGGCCCCCACGTCAAAGAATCGGTCTGGGTAAGCCTTGCCAAAGAGGATCGTCTTCGTGGACTCCGCTAGGTCGGCGTCGACGACGACTATGTCCTTGTTTGTCTTTCCTGTCTCTACGAGCCACTCACCGTAGGCGTCCCTTGTCGCTTTTACGCTCATCTCAGCCCCCCTCCAACTCCTTGCAGGCGGTATCAAGCTCCACAAGGGTGCATGCCTTGCCGTGGAAGCCGACGACTCCCTCCATGAAGCTGACGCCCTTCCCCTTGACGGTGTTGGCAATTATAATGGTGGGCTTACCTGTCACATTCTTCGCCTCCTCGAAGGCGGCAAGCAGCTGAGAGTGGTCGTGACCATCGACGCAAATGACATGCCAGTTGAATGCGCGCCATTTGTCAGCCAATGGCTCTAGGGAGACGACCTTCTCGGTGGGACCGTCAATTTGCAGGCCGTTCCTGTCGATGATGGCAGCGAGGTTGTCTAGCCTCCTGTGAGCAGCGAACATCGCAGCCTCCCAGACGAGACCCTCGTCGCACTCCCCGTCGCCGAGGAGACAGTAGACGCGGCTGCTCTTCCCATCGAGCTTTAGAGCGCAAGCGATCCCAGTGGCGATGCTAAGCCCATTCCCGAGACTCCCACTACTCACCTCGACCCCCGGTGTACGTGTTGCATCAGGGTGACCCTGGAGCATCGAGCCGTGCTCCCGGAGGTGGTGGAGCTGCTCCTTTGGGAAGTAGCCCCTCTCGGCGAGAACCGTATATAGGGCGGGAGCCGCGTGCCCCTTGCTGAGTATGAATCTGTCCCTGTCGGACCAGAGGGGGTTCCTCGGGTCGTGTCTCAGAATCCGCCAGAAGAGGGTGATGAGGATATCCGTCGCACTAAGGCTGCCGCCTGGATGACCAGAGCCGGCCTCCGTCGTGGCGCGCAGGACGTCGGCGCGTATCCTTCTTGAGAGTCTAACGAGCTCCGTATCCGTGGTCATTTATCCACCAGCCAGTGTTCACATTCAAGTCTTTGCTCATGCCACCTAGATTTGGAGTGGATTCCAAATTGTGAACCACCTTCCCCTCGGTACTATTAAAGATGTATTGCCTCAATCACGTGTGGGTAACTGGAGTTCAATCTAGATTAGGAAACATGTTAAGCAGGAGAGGGCATCGTCACTGTGACCGATGGTTCACTTTTTGAGAAGTTGTCGGAAGTGAAAAGAAGGACATTATTCTTCAATATTTTATCAGATATGACAAGTCGCGCGCGCGAATCGTAGCGTGTGAGCATCGAAGCTTGATTTTACTTTTTTTGTTTGTTTAGAAGCTGATCAATTTTATTATCATCGTAGCTGAGGAGTCGACCAAAGCTTTGAGCAATGTCTTCCTCGACACCTTCTAGGGTCCCTGCTTTCTCATGTCTTTTCTTCAACTCTTTTAGAGCCTGATATTCAGCAACTGTTTCTAGACTCTTTACGATGTGTATTACTACCTTACCTTGAGTATAGAGGGGGTCAAAGAGGCGCGTTGTCAGGAAGTCTCTGTCGACGTATAGATGAACACCGTATTCCTCGGAGAGTTTCTTTGTTGGCTCCCAGATAGCCTTGAACTGTTCTTCAGTAAGGGGTGAGCTGAGTGCGAGACGCTTACAACCCGAACCTACAACTTCGGCGAAGCCGCAATTGATCCCTAAAAGGTAACTATTTAGGTCGAAACTCTTCATCAATTTTGCGAACCGATGTTTCTCGTTACTACTCATGTTCTGAGTATACTTTATTGGTTTAAAGTAGCTTCGTTGAGTCGCCCTACTTTTAAGAATTTGAAAAGAAAATTGAGATCTGAGAGTCGTATGACACCCAGCCGTTAAATAGTGTATGTGTAAAAGACAAGGATCTAGATGTATCCTGAGCTTCAAGCGGACCTCATCCTATTCAATGGTAAAATTATCACCGTAGACCGTGAGAACTCACTTGTTAAGGCTGTCGCGGTGAAAGATGGTAGGATCCTGAAGGTTGGCACAAATGCTCAAGTCAATAGAATGGCGGGCATTGGCACAAAGAAGATAGATCTGGGCGGTAAAACTGTTGTCCCAGGGTTAATTGATAGCCACATGCACCCCGGGGGCAGTTGGGGGGCATATCTTATCCGAGGAGTAGCGTGCGGCCCAGATTTCAAAAAAATCGGTGAGATGCTTGATGCAGTGAAGAAAAAAGTTGCAGAGACGCCTCCAGGGAACTGGATACTCGGCTACCTTATGGACGACGTCAAGATGGGCAGATACCCCACCTTAAAGGAACTCAACGAGGCTTCACCTGAAAACCCGCTCTACCTCCAGAGGAGAGACGGCCATAATGGTACAGCTAACAGTCTGGCTCTGCAGAAAGCAGGGATAACAAGGGAGACACCCGACCCACCCCATGGCAAGATCGAGCGCGACGAGAAGGGAGAACCCACAGGTCTGCTTCGTGAGGCGGCGAAAGACCTCGTATACCACAAGTTGCCTCCATTCACGGAGGATGAGTTCTACCGTGGTCTTCAGGTTGTATACGATGAGTGCCTTCGCTTAGGCCTCACTAGCATACACGCAAGCATGGTTAGCCCAGCTGAGTTCAAGGCGATGCAGAGGCTAAAGCGTGAAGGTAGGCTCGGTGTGAGAACCGCAGTCCACATCAGTGGTAGGGACAAGGGTATGGTTGAAGGCGCCATAGCTATGGGTCTTCAGACTCCATTCGGCGACGAATGGCTCAAGATAACAGCTGCGGAGTGGGTCTTCGACACAAGTACAAGTGGGCGCACTGCAGCCTACTATAAACCCTACGTCGGTGAACCTGAGAACACTGGGATACTCCTATACGATCAGGAAGATATCACGAACAGGGTGAAAGCCACACATACAGCTGGAATCAGAGTTGGACTGGATGGAGTTGGTGACAGAGGAATAGATAGGGCACTCGACGCGATAGAGGCAGCTCTTAAGGAAGTTCCGAGAAAGGATCATCGCCACCGAATAGAACATTGCTGCGCGGTGACCCCACACATCCAGAGGAGACTCAAGGATCTTGGTGTCATAGATGCGTCAGCGACTGGTTTTCTCCATGACTTAGGCGATGCTTATCTGAAGAACCGTGGGAGAGCTGAGATGAAGTATATGTGGCCTCACCGTAGCCTGATCGACCAAGGTATTCCCGCACCTGGCCACAGTGACGCTAGCATTTGTAGTGCAAACCCTTGGCTTGGGATATATAATCTAGTTACTCGTAAGACAAGCAGTGGTAAAGTACTCTACATTAAGGAGGGCATCAAACCAATAGAGGCTATTCGGGCATATACCATTGATGGTGCATATGCTGCCTGGGAAGAGGATATTAAGGGCAGCATTGAACCGGGAAAACTCGCTGACCTCTGTGTACTAGATAGGGATCCTCTCAAAGTGTCAAGGGAAGAGTTGAAGGAGATCGAGACTCTGATTACTATAGTGGGTGGTAAGATTGTGTATGAAAAAATGCATTAATTTTAATCACACTGCGACGTGTCTTTTTCTATCAAGTCTGTATACCTAGACAGTTTTCACCCTTTCCAACGCATCCGATGACGCAGTAGAACTCGCTTTCTCCAGTTGAGAGATTTTTAAAACCATGCACCTCGTTTGCCGCGAAGTAGGCTACATCGCCTTCTTTCAGGATCTGATCGTTTGCGACGCCTAGGACCTGGATTTTTCCCCTCGTGACAGCGATCTCCTGCTCCCATGGGTGTTTATGAGGGTTCATGTAGGCGTTAGGCTTGAAGGTGAAGTATCTGAGTGCGAAGTTGTGTAGATACTCATCTCCGCCAGTGCGCTTTTCGGTGATCCACCTTATGGATACTCCCTCGGAGTCTTGCCCGTAGGCTTCTTTGACGTCGAAGTCTTTGATTTCTTTCACGTGTTTTATTATCATATTGCATCTACTCCATCTAGATCGTTATTACAGTTTTTGATCTCGTGGCTATATCTAGGAAGGTAGCGTAGCCAATAAGGCTAAGTTTTTCCTCGAGGTTTTCAGTGCTTATTGCACGTTTCTTGGCAGCCTCCTCGCAGACATATGCTCCGAGATTTGGATCATTTGTGATTCTTTGGAATTTAGAATATATTTCTCCGCTTATCTTCTGGATGTTGCCTTTCTTTGCTAGAATCGCTGCGTCGGTGTAGAGGAAAATTGAGGTCTTCATGCCCATGGCTAGTGCTGTTTCAGCTATGTATAGGAGGGATGAGAGTTTCCCATCCTCCTCCGGACCCCAGCCGTATACTAGCATCAATTCTTCGCTCATTTTATCGCCTCAGCATCCCGAGGAGATGCACAGCATCTTGGGTAATCCAGCAAGTTTACAGATCACGCCCCTGGCTGTGCTGTTGCCTCTCTTGAATAACTCATCGATCTCTGATGCGTCTAGACTGAAATCATCTCTAATTGTTTTTAGTATGGGCAGCGTTTCCCATTTTTTGTAGTACTCTCTAAGGGAGACAATGATCTTTAACTGTTGATCAGTTAGGGTAATGTCAAATTGTGTTTTAGCCATATTTCTTGATAGTTCCTCGGTCCAGAGATCAGGGTTTGTCAAAAAGCCCTCATCGTCTAATACTTCATTTCTCATAATTCTGTAATGAGCCTTGAATTTAATAAAGGGTGCCTAAAGATAATATTTTCAAGAGGGAATAATAGACTTCATTTTTTAAACATAGACTCCCAGTTCTATTTGGGATAAATTGTCGGAGACTAACGAAGAATTCTATAAAATTTTCGAGTATCCAGTTAGGGAGTTGCTCTGAGCGGTGGGTTACTCCACTGGTGCTTTATCAAAGTTATAAGATTAAGATAGGATCTCTTTTCTGTGCTGTGACTTGGATCAAGTGGAAAAGCTACAAGAGTTAAGGGGTTTCCTAAAAGATAGTCGAAGAAAGACTTTCGATTTCTCGAAAACTGATCAAACTCGGGGCGTACCTCCTCCACCAGAAGAGAAGCCTCTGGGGGTGAATCAGAGAGTTATGGAGCTGACAAGAGTTGGAGAATGGAGAATAAGTAATGTGGGAATAGAGAAAGCCATCGGGGATCGAGTTAGTCGAAGAGGTTACTCTGGGGAATCCCTGACGCTGGATGAGCTCTCCTTTCTGCTTTGGGCGACGCAGGGTTTAAGGCGTGGCTCTAGCGGAGGGCGTGTATTCAGGGTTGTTCCATCTGCGGGTTGTCGCCATGCGTTTGAGACCTACATCGCCGCTCTAAACGTTGATGGTCTCGAGAAGGGAGTCTACAGATATCTTCCACTATCTCATCGTTTAGCTGAGGAGTTTAAGGCACCCCATTTAGAGGAGAGAATAGTCACAGGGGCTCTTGGTCAGAGGTTCGTGGGTGAAGCATCGGCGGTTTTCATTTGGACTACTATACCTTATAGAATGGAGTGGAGGTACGGCGAAGTCGCGCATAAGGTAATTGCTATCGATGCTGGCCACGTTTGTCAGAATCTCTATCTGGCCTGCGAAGCCGTCGGAGCCGGGACATGCGCTGTCGCAGCCTATGACCAGGAGGAGATGGATGGACTTCTAGGGTTAGACGGTAGAGATGAGTTCACCCTTTATCTGGCACCTGTTGGGAAGAAATCTCCCCATAATGTTTAACACATTTTGTATAACTAAAGAATTGTAGAAATATTGGGTGACACTTATGAATTATAAGAGGAAGCCCTGGCAAGAAAAATTGAAGGATAAAAAGGGTCTACCAAAAATTCTTGAGTTGAAGGAGAATTTTCCTTGCTATAAAGCGCTGCATAAAATGGGTGTGAAATCGGGTGATCGGGTTGTTCTCGTTAACCCGAGAGAAGTAATCGAAGTGATGAAACAAGTTCCCTTGGGTAAGCTAGTCACTATTGTAGAGGTATGTAAAAAAATCGCGGAGAATAATGGGGTTAAGGGTTGTTGCTCCCTAACAACCGGGATTTTCATAATGACCGCTGCAAATGCAGTTGAAGAAGCTGCCAATGAGGGCAAGGACCTAAGCATCCCATATTGGCGAACTCTGAAGGTGGATGGTTTTCTAAACGCTAAATATCCCGGGGGAGAAGAGGCTCATAAGAAACATCTTGAAGATGAGGGACACATGATAACCATTCAGAGAAAGCGATACCGAGTAGCTAATTTCGAGTCAAAACTGTTTAAAAATTAACTTCTAATCTGGAGTCACCTGCATGGCAGGGCAATTTAGAATCCCTTAGATGTTGCATATTTTCGGCGTGAAAGGAGTATACACATTACAACCCCCACAATTGAAGCAACAGCCGCTAATTGAAGCGGCGCGGAGACAGTATACAGCTCTGCTACTCCTCCAAGAATTAACGGGCATACGACGTTACTTGCATTTGAGAAGCTCTGATATACACCCATGGCAGCTCCACGACTTTCAGGGGGAGCCTCCGTAGTTACATAAACGTTCCCCGCGGTGAGGGAGACCCCGTACATTGCACCTTGAACAGCTAGCAAAACAAGGAGGATACTTGTTTGAATACTCGACGCAAGGAAAATTATCGTCATAGCTTGGGCTGTAAGGCTTATAATGAGAAGCCAGAACGTGTTACTACCTTTCGAGGCAGAGCTAGCGGGAAACCTGATGATTGTAGAGAAGAGGCCTCGTACGGTGAACCCAAGACCGACATCTGTCGAGGTTAGCCCAATCGCCAATCCATAGAGGGGGAAGAAGGTGCTGAGTGCTCCAAACATCAAGGTATTTATGAAGTTGGATAAGCCTGCGGCGAGAACCCGGGAATCTGCTAGGGTCTCCCTCAGATTTACCTCTTTGACTCTTATCTTTGTTTGAGGCGTCTCACCTCTTATGAGGAGGAGAGTGAAGAGCCCGAAGGCGCCTAAGAGGCTGCTGGCGATGAAAGCGGCGTTGAATCCCCAGAACGCCGACGCGTAACCCCCAACTATGGGACCTGCCGTGAATCCTATCCCCATCGCAGTCATATAGAGGCCCTGAGCAATACCTCGAGCCTTTCCCTGCGCCTCCTCGCTCACCCAGACAAATCCCAAACCGAAAGTTGAACCCATTGAGACGCCTAGCAGTAGTCTAGCGGCTAGAAGGTGGATTGTGGAGGACGCGGTGATGTAGAGGAGAGGAACGATGACCATGAGGGCAAAGCCTAGTATGAGTACTTTCCTTCTCCCAACCCGGTCACTGAGGCTACCGATGGGCACGGATAGCAGAGCCATCGCTATTCCAACCGCCGAGCCGTAGAGTCCGATCATGGTTAAGCTGGCGCCAAGGCCTTTCGCGAAGGCGGGGAAGATGGGGATGACGAGGCTGTGGCTCGCATCGGCGAAGAAGATGGCTATACAAACTATCGAAGCCCTAAGTAGGCTATTCTTCTCCTCACCTGTTAGGTCTTCGAGCATCCTTGAAGGGTTAAGCGGCGGGTTTAGAAGTGTTGTGGACGCGCGCGAAGAATATTAGATAGGATGCAGAACTAATATTGTGGCTACAGCATCTGAAACTAAAACCGGGATTTTTGCAATAGATATGGAAGCTTTCGCGGTCGCGATTTATAGACACTTAGCTAAGCTTCATCCTTCAATGTCAGAGGATTACATAAGCTTGGCTGAGAAGGAATCTAGCCACATAAGTTTCTGGACAAGTTTTTTGAAGAGACGGGGTGTTAAAGCAGCAGTTCAGGCTCCCAACCGAATTAAACTTTCAGGCTATAAAATTGCCATGCGTCTGCTTGGTAGTGGACTTACCCTTCGAATCATGGAGCGAAGCGAAGCCTCTAGTGTTAACCTCTACGCAAGTCTCCTCTCCAACTCGGATATTACCGAAGAGGAGAGAATAGGCATTCAACAGATCCTTGAAGATGAACTTGTTCATGAGGAGGAGTTCATAAAGAAGCAGTCCGAGATCGGCGATTTCATGACTTACATTAAAGACGCCGTACTCGGGCTCAATGATGGGCTCGTTGAGATTCTCTCGGTTACAACCGGTCTAGTCGGAGTCTATGGTTCCCCGTACGCAGTCGCCTTAGGGAGTTTAGTTGTGGGTATCGCCGGGGCTCTCAGTATGGGCATTAGTACATATACGAGCAGTCGGTCTCAGCGCCAGGTCCACCAAGGAATAATGAGTAGGCTTGCCTCTGCGAGTCGACATGTTACATGGGTCTTCAAGGACCGCGTAAAGCAGAATGCCATAGACAAAGGCTACAGCGAAGAATTGGCGTCGAATATTGCTGAGGAAACCGCCTCAAACCCAAGTAGATTAAGTAACTTTATAGTAGAAGTAGAGTATGGATTGAAAGAAAGAACTCTGGGTATTCCCAGCCGCGCTGCTCTTTACGCGGGAGGCGCAAACCTTGCAGGAGCGATGATTCCTCTCGCCCCCTATTTCTTTACATCTGATATCAAGACTGCATTAATCCTCAGCCTTGGTTTCGCCACGATCTTCCTTGCTGTAACTGGGTTGCTGGTTTCATTGTTGGCGAATGTGTCGGCGCGGATCAAGGTTGTGGAAATGGTTATTACTGGCCTCGGTTCAGCCACTGTGAGTTATATCATTGGTTGGCTTGCATCAGTATTATTAGGTACCCGAGTAGTTTAATGGACAATTCTTTCTTTTGCCAAATTATTGAAAGATTTGAGGACTTTAAACAGCTTAGGTGGCTAACCTTTTAATTCTTGTTTTGCGAATCTCGGGATTATTCTCTGGTGGAGCGATGTCGACGATTTGGAGTTCTGTGGCAAATATTTGGGGTTTCTTCAAGAGTCTGCCCCCTAACCTTAAGGTGATAATCGCACGTTTTGGTTTGGCTAACTTCGTTTATAATGTCAATACCTATGGGAGTATCTATTTAGTAGCGTTGGGGGCTTCGGGGACCCAGATAGGATTATTGAACTCGGTGAGTTTGGGGCTCAGTAGCCTGTTTGCTTTTGCTACGGGTTGGATCTGTGACAGGCGGAGCCGTAAGAGGATGTTTTTGTTTGGGGCGTCTCTCGGGGCTCTAGCCCCCGTGATCTATGCCGCGGCACCTAGTTGGCTTTGGGTTTTACCTGCGTTTATCCTAGCGGGGGTAGCCGATGGGATTATCCAGCCGGCTTTTACGACAATTTACGCTAATAATGTCAAGGATGATCATCGGGGAACCGTATATGGGTTGGTGAATGTCTTTGCCACGGCTCCTACGCTTTTCGCTGGTTTAGTGGGGGGATTGATTGTAAGCTATTTCGGAGGTTTGACAGCTTCAGGAATTCGGCCAGTGTATGTACTTCAGGCAGCTGTTTTGATTTGTATTGTGGTGCTCGTTTGGCGTTATCTTAAACCTGAGATGGTATCCGGTGAGGGTGGGCGTCTTACCCTACGGAATATGATTGAAGATTATCGAGAGGTCTTGGACATAAAGGGTGCTAGGAATTGGGCGTTTATGAAGAGTCTCGGCTCATTTAGTATAGGTATGGCTGGGCCTTTCTGGATGCTTTACGCGGGTTTATTCAAAGGTGCCTCGGCTATGACTATGGCCTATATGGTTGTCGCAAGAGGGGCCACAAATGTTCTGCTATCTCCACTATCTGGGAGATTAACTGATGCCATTGGGAGAAAGAAGATGATCGTAGGGGGGAGAATACTGATGTATATTGCCACGGGGGTTTTTCTACTCAGCTCCTCAGATTGGGTACTTGTATTAGCGTGGATTCTAATGGGAGCTAACGATTCCACTGGAGTCGCTTGGCAGGCTGAGGAAGTGGAGTTGGTTAATCGAAGTCAGAGGGCTAGGATGACTGCCCTAAGCGTAGGTAGTTTCAACCTTTTAGCAGTGCCTGCGAGTATTTTGGGTGGGTATTTGTGGGATTTCGTCAGTCCAATGGCACCCTTTTTCGTCATGGCTGTTATCGATGGCTGTATCAGGATGCCCTTAATCTACTACAGGATTCCTGAGGGCAAGGATCATAACAACTGATCTATGATCTCTGATTTGTTGATACGCGGATGAATAAAATTTTAGACCTTTATTCGATTCCCAGTGATTTCATTGCGTCTTTAATGTCGGTTACAGGCAGGTTGCACACTCGATTTCTGCAGACGTATATGGTGGGTTTCCCTTCGATGCTATTCATCATTGATGTGTAACCGAGTAAATAATCGAGGCTGGGAGTCTTAAGCATCAATATCTTGTTTGGGATGTAGGACCTGCGTAGAGCGTAGAGCATTTGACGCGTATCTTCTGAGCTAGGGTTGCCTGTGACGACGACCTCGTAGCTTGGTCCGATGCTGTAGTCGAGGGCACAAAGGGAATATGTGTGTGCAATGGGATTGACCTCAACGAGGGGAGCGACTGCGTTGAGAAGCTGTTCAGCTGTCGCCTCAAATCCCGCTTCAACGCCTCTGCCGAGGCGTAAAAGGTTCATCGCCATCACGGAGTTCCCCGAGGGTTTTGCCCCGTCATAAGTCTCCTTCACTCTAGGCAGAGAGCTTTCGGATGATCGACTCATGTGGAAGCCACCGAAGTCGGGATCCCAGAAAAACTGGATAGCTTCATCAGCTAGACTCTTAGCTTCCACTAAATATTTCGTATCAAAAGTCGCTTCGTATAGCTCGAGTAGCCCCCATATTAGATATGCATAGTCATCGAGAAAGGCTGGAATAGCCGCTTCTCCTAGTCTATAACGGTGGAGGAGTCCGCCTTCATTCATCTTGGTATGGATAAAGCTTGCGGCTTTCTCAGCTGCCTTAATGTATCTCTCCCCATCGAGTTCTGCTCCAGCTTTCGAGAGTGCAGCTATCATTAACCCGTTCCAGTCCGTTAGGATCTTATCATCTAGGAGGGGCCTTTCCCTCTTGTTCCTTGCCTCAAGTAGTTTGCTACGAATCGATTTTACCTTCTCTTGGTACTCGGCTGGTTCGAGGCCGAACTCCTGTGCGAGTTTCTCATCCGAGGCGGCGATGAATAGGACATTTTTGCCCGATCTCTCCCTTGTGTTACCTGCCTCAGAGATTCCGAAAATATGGATAGCGATCGATGCTTCCTCTTCATTAAGCTCATCTGTGAGCTCTCTTAGGGTCCATGTATAGAATTTTCCCTCTTCTCCTTCGCTGTCAGCGTCCTCAGCTGAATAGAAAGCGCCCTCGGCGGAGGTTAGGTATCGCAATGTGTAATCAGCAATGTCGCGAGTAGTAACTGCGTACAGCGGATCCCCGGTGGCTTGGTGGGCTTCTGAGTAGGCGAGTAGAAGTGTTGCCTGGTCATAGAGCATCTTCTCGAAGTGAGGGACGAGCCACTTGGTGTCAGTGGAGTAGCGGTGGAAGCCACCGCCGATTTGGTCGTGGATTCCGCCCCTCATCATCGCGTTTAGGGTGTTCTCGACCATTTCGATTGCGTTAGTATTATGGGTCCTGCTCCAGTACCTGAGCAGAAACAGGAGATGATGTGGTGAAGGGAACTTGGGAGCATCACCGAAACCGAAGTGCTGCTCGTCGTAGATTGCTGATAGTTGGTTGTACGCATTATTCAGTGTGGCTTCACTTAACGCGGTTGGCTTTGTTATTATCGGTGTTTGTGATAGTGCTTCAACAACAGACGCAGCGTCGGAGACGAGCCTGAATCGATCGTTTTTCCAGAGCCTGCTGATTCTGGGGATGATGTCTCTTAGACCGAGCATTCCATGGTGGCTTGTATTTGGTAGATAGGTCCCCGCCGGGATTGGTTCTTTCTCGGGCGTCATAATGATTGTCAGGGGCCAGCCGCCTCCCCCGGTGAGCATCTGGCAGGCCGACATGTATATGGCGTCGAGGTCGGGTCGCTCCTCTCGGTCGACTTTGACGCAGACGAACGCGGTGTTGAGGGCTTTAGCTGTGTCCTCGTCCTCGAAGCTTTCGCGCTCCATGACGTGGCACCAGTGGCAGGTCGAGTAACCTATACTGAGGAATACTGGAACGTCCCGTTTTCGTGCCTCCTGGAAGGCTTCTTCTCCCCAGGGGTACCAGTTTACTGGGTTTTGTGCGTGCTGTTGGAGGTACGGACTCTTCTCGTTGATGAGGCGGTTGGGTCTCGTGGTCATTGTTATGGACTCCCCTTGCTTGGTTTCGACGTCGCTGCTTTTAGTTGATTTGTTGGTATGCGTCAATTATCAGATTTAATGGTAATATTCACACGAGTTGTAACCAAGTATGAGCGTGCTCATTTACCAACTCATAATTGGGTATGAGTAGTTTTCACCCCTCTTCACTCTGGTGACTCTTCCGAGTTCGTTGAATTCGAAGGTCATGTTTTCACCATAAGAGCCACTGCCATCCTCGGGATACATCTTGAATGTGTGTTTTTCGTCTGGGGTGAGCTTGATTAGACTTGGGTTAGGGTCGAGTTGTGATGGATCGACAACATAGAGCCCGCCATTCAGGGTTAGCATCTGCATGTCGCTCCACGCATCTCGGTATATTCCATGGTAGATACTGTAGGGGGCGAGATCAGGTCCCGAAGTGTCGACTTCTCCTTTTGTCAAGGGATACGTTAGCCATTGGAACGCTTTTTCAACGTAGTTTAGTGGTAAACCATCGTCTGAGTTTGTGAGTACGATTACTGCTGTCTTATCTGCGGGGTTTATCCTGATGTTTGTCCTGAAGCCCTGGACTGCGCCACCGTGTCCGACGTAGGTTCTGTTTCCTATCCGGGTGATCTTGAAGCCTATGCCAAACCCTTCCTTCCAGTCTGGCTGCAGCCAGTGGGGTCGGTGCATCTCACGGAGAGTGCTTCCGTGGAGAATCTGGTCTCCACCCTCGGGTCCGTCTCTTAGCTGTAACTTTGCAAATTTTGCTAGATCCTCAGATGTAGTGGTCATGTTTGCAGCGGGAGTTATCCCCTTGCAGTCCGTGTAGGGGGAGAAGTTCCTTGAACCGTTGGGTAGTCTCCTGCCGTAACCCTTCGCGAGTTTGGGGTCGTTGGGGTCTGGGGGCTCGATTAGGGTATCACTCATTCCCAGTGGTTTGAGTATGTTTTTTTCGACGTACTTCGTGTATGGGGTATTTGATACCTCTTGGACGATCTCTCCGGCGAGGGTCAGTGCGAGGTTCGAGTATTTCCAGAGGGTTTCTGTGGGGGCAGCGGCTTCCTGTGTCGAGATGAGCTTTATGACGGTTTCTCTCGTCGGAAAGTCTGAGTCGGTCCAGTAGGGGGTCGGCGCCTCCCTGGGGAGGCCTGAGGTGTGGGTGAGTAGGTGCCATATTCTTATTGGTGGGGTTTCTGGGTAGGTCTTTTTTAGCTTGAACCAGGGAAGGTGGGTCGCTACCTCGTCGTCGAGGCTGAGTTTGCCCTTGTCTCTGAGCTGCATGATGGAGGTGGCGGTGAATAGCTTGGTTATTGAGGCTATTCTATACCTCGTCTTCGGGGTTGTCTCCACCTTCTTTTCAATGTCTGCGTAGCCGAAGCCCCTCGACCAGATCAAATCCTGGTTTCTGACGATTGCTATTGATAGACCGGGCTGACCCCTGTATGCCATCTGGGCTTCGATCCAAGCGGATAATAGGTCTATGCCTGAGGGGAGGTCGAGGCAGTTAAGTATCTCTGAAACCATGTGTTGATTCTACGTTGTTTCACTTTAAAATAGATGAGTATTCGTCGAGAGAAACACGCGTTTTAATTATCGAGTACTGTCCTTGTTTTTCTCCCAAAAGACCTTCGATTTTCTATATCGCTCCTCAAAAAATTCCTCGTCTCTGAAGGCTGAAGCGAAATCATCTGAGCTTATGGGAGTGAAGGGCTTATCCGATAACTCCTTGAGGAACTTGTGGTGCCTCTTCTCATCTTCGACCCAGCTCTCGATTATTGTTCGGTACCCCTTCCGATCGGATAGCCATGCCTGTTTGAGGAGAGTCTCACCCTTCTGAATTGACTCCTTCTCCAATTCGAGATGTTTCTTCAGAGACTCGGCTAAGCCTTTCCTATCATGCATGAAGACCTCTTTGCCGTCTAGAAAGTCGACGAGGACGTTTAGCATCATGATGTGTTTTTGGGAGTCGTGCCTAATCATCCTCAACATCTGTTGCACGAGTACGTTAGGGATTTCATTGACCGTCTTTTCGTAGAGGCCGATTAACTCGCCTTCGATTAATATCTGGTCCCTAAGTACTTTCTTAGCTTCCTCTCTATCCGCTAAATCTCTTTCATTAAGGTGGGCAGCCAATTTTCATCGATCAGTACAAGGATTCCAAGGGATTTAAGTCGCGCGCTCGTGCACAACTTATCGTGTAGACCCGTAAGATCATATACTTTGAGGAGGGTGGATCCGAGCACACCAACGCAACAATAGATGCTGCGAAGCGCAGCGCGTGACACGTGGTTTAAATCTGTTTCTAGGTCTAAAGCTGTTGAGCGTAATTTGCCTCCGTGGTTGTGTAGTATTTAGCGATCGTGTTGGCCACCTCCCACTCTGGTAACTCGCTTTCACCTAGGTAACGTAGATATCTCTCAGTAACTTGCGCGAAGTGATCCTCGTGACTTGCCTCATATTTCTTAGGTACGATTATTTCCCAAGTTGAGCCAGTTGGCTTTATGTCTAGACCCGACCATGTTGCACATAACGTAGAGATCGAAGCGCGTAGCTTTTTCTCATATTCATCGTCGGGTATAGGGGTTTTTTTCTCAACGTAGAGTACTTGTTTCCATTTTTGCTCGATGCCCTGCCTCATTGTTAGGTTGGCGTTGCTACCTCTCAGCATTGACTGGTTGGTATCGCTAGCACCGGGTTCGGCTTCGAAGTTCCAGAGCGTCCTTACTCTTATGTGAACCCCGCGGAGTGTGTAGATGATTTCGCCGTTTTGATTTACCTCAATTAAATTATCTGGGGCGATGTACCCCTTGAGTGGATCTGGATACTCGTTGAGTCCTGTTATCGCTCTGAATTGACGGAGGGATAGCATGGTTGGCCAACACTTGCTGGAGATTATCTTGATGTCATTTCGCCAGTCTATGATTTGGTCGGGGAAACACATCCATTGGACTAGGTCTACGAGGTGTGTCCCTACATCGACCATTGCTCCACCTTGATGGCGTGTGTCGAAGAACCACTCTGGACGTTTTAGGGGTTTACCGTCGACTTTTTTGTAGAAATGGTGGATGCTCTCCATGACCACTGCGGGTTTTTCAGGTGAGCCCTTCTCAAGGGTCCCGAAGACCTCGGGGTTCCGGGCTAGTTCTCTTTGAATTATGTTGGTTATTGCGTAGCGCTCAGTCATTATGTCGTATAGCAGGACTTTTTTTTCCTGTGCGAGTTCGAAGGCTCTGCGGAGGAGCTTGAAGTCATTTGGGGTGATTGCCATCGGTTTATCTGCGAGCACGTTGAATCCGGCTTCTATGGAGCTTAGGATGTAGTTTATCTTCTGTTTATTGTTGCCAGATATGATGACAACGTTGCCCGCCTTATCTTGTAGCATTTTATGCAGGTAGTCAGGGCCTCTGTAGACTCGTTCATCCCAATTCGTCGGGTTCTTTGCTCGTTTGTTGAAGCCCCTAATTAGATTTAGATGAGCATCTAGGTCTGGGCCCTTTGGCGCATAGACGTTTACTGTGGGAGCGATCTCGGGATACATGCGCTTCTGTACCAGCGCTGCGTGGAAATGACCAGGATTTAGAACCAATAGACGTATTGAGGATTTCTCATGTTCGTTGGTTTTCATGAGCCACTGTATAGGAAGTGCGTATAGGTAAAAAGATTAGTTTGCCTGTTTGTGAGTCCGAAAATCTATAATTGAGTAGGGTGCTTTGATACCTGGACTACTTTTTGGAGGAAGGTGTTTGAGGTTCGGTAAAGTCGTCTTGCAGCAATCCCCTGATCCTAAAATATTCAAAGATGTGATCTCTGAGCTGAACCTCAGGCCGCCTGTGATCATCAAACCTAATTGGGGGACAATCAACAACTACACCGAAGCCCAGGTCCTCGATGGGGTTCTATCCGCGATTAATGGTGAGTCGATTGTTGTTGAGAGTTATGGGTGGGCCAGAACAGAGGATGCGCTGAATGGGAAGGGCATAGGTTCCCTGAAAAGAGACGACTTGCGGAAGAGCGACCGGTGGTTCCATAATATCTCCGGTATCGGTGACGTGTTGAAGAAGCATGGGGTTGAGTATCTAAATGTCACGGAGGAGGTTTGGGCGAAGCGGGTGGTGGAACCGGGGGTGGTTAGAAAGATAGCTGAAAAGTATCCGCCGGTTCTGTTTGAAGAGATGTATGCTCAGGTCCCTACGCGTCTATTCGATTTAAGGGGTGGTACTTTCCTGAGCTTGGCTAAATACAGGTTGAATCATGAACCCATCGTTGTAAGTTTGTCCCTGAAGAACCTGTTCGGGATGATCCCGGGCCCGAGTCGTGGCAGATTCCACGGCAAAAACGACTGTAAGCTGGATCAAACCATCGTCGACGTCAACAAGGTATATCATTCGCTCTTCAAGGTCTCGGGGATAGTTGATGCAGTGCTGACAGCCTCTATTGGAGTAGTTGCCGAGGAGGCGATTAAGCCAAAGATTGTGAAGAACAAGGGACTGCTACTGGGAAGCGAGGACTGTATGAAGTTGGACGCGTTTGTAGCTGCCCTTGAGGGAAAGGACCCCAATAAGATTGGCTACCTTAGGTTAGCGGCGTCCCATTTTGGGGGCTGGGATGAGAGAGACTTAGAGGACGCGAGGCGGAGCGGGATCCGAATTTTTTAACCATTTACGCGCGCGTCGGTTATGTTTTATTTAGATTCTACCGACCTTCCTCATCTTGTACCTCTCGAAAATTAGGTACTGCTCCCCACCCTCGCGGTAAACCTCCACGATCTGCTTCAGGTCACCAGCCAGGGCCTCGAAACGCTTCACGTCACCCATCCAATCGATGGGCACAAGAGGAACGGAGACGTCTCGGTACTTGTCCCCGGTCTCGAGGCTTAGAAGGCTTCCCTTCCTCAGGACCTTTCCCCTCATGGTGCCCTTGTAGGTCTCGTAGACGCCCTCCACCTCAGCTAGACTCCGCTCGAAGCGGATCACGGGTAGCTGTTCTGGGTCGTTCCCTGTGAGAAATGCGAGTGTATAGTCCGCGATGTAACTGAGGGGGTAACCTGTTGCGTTGGCGAGTGCTATCACGCCAACTTTCCTCTCGGGGATGAAAGCAAGTTGTGCTGTCGCTGTCGAGACGCTTCCCCCATGGTTCATAATTGTGTTCCCCCATGCATCCTGTGTTGACCCGAGGCCGAACCCGTAGTGTCTGACGTTTCTCGATACCCATGGTTCGTATGGTGTCCTGACGCGGGGCTTCATCATCTCCGACAGGGACTCTGGGGTCACGATGCCACCGTTTGGGCAGCGCCCTCCATCGAGGTACATGGAGACGTACTTGGCCATATTCGAGGCGCTGCTTACGAGGCCGCCGTCGCTAGAGATGAGGCCATAAGGGTATGTGCTAGGCAGTCTGTCCCCGTCTTTTGTCACAATGTACGGGGTTGCCGCTTCAGGGTCACCGTCGACCTCTTCATGGCTGAAGTAGCTCCTACTCATTCCCAGGGGTGTGAGTATGTGTTTCTTGACGTAGTCCGTGTATGATTCGCTCGAGACCTTTTCAATTATTTCCCCGAGGAGTCTGTAGCCCTCATTTAGGTAAAACCAGCGCTCGCCGGGTTTGCAGTGAGCCCACCGTTCGGCTTCGTCCATGAATGTGTAAATATCATCCCCGTTGACGAGGGGGAGCCATGTGTCGGTGGATTTCATCGTGTGTCTTATGACTGCCTCAGCATAGCCGAGGGCTGGAACTCCGCTGCTGTGGCTCATTAGGTGCCATATTCTTACGGGCTCACCCTTGGCCCTCATGTTGAAGGGTATGTGCTTTCCGACTTCGTCCTCGACGCTGAGCAGACCCTTCTCCTGGAGCTGCATGATAGCTATGCATGTGAAGGACTTGGTGACGCTCCCGATGCAGTACAGCGTCTCGGGAGTAGCCGGTTTACCCCCGGCGATGTCCCTGAAGCCGAAGCCCCTGCTGTAGACAACCTTTCCGTCCCTAACTGCGGCTATGCTTAGCCCGGGCAGCTTCGTCTCTGAGACCTTTTCGAGTATGAATTTATCCAGAGTCGCGAACTCTTTCAAAGAATACACCGGGATGCGATCTGTCGGGTGCCGATAAAGGCTTATCGAGGCATAGGTAAGTGTTCCTTCCTTCGCACGAGCTAATATTCAATAAATACCCATATTTTCAGATAGGTTATTTCGCTCGAGTCTCCCTAAGAATAATAGGCGGCGATTATAAGTTCAGGTAACTTCGGTGCATTATGTCATCCGTAAAAGCGAATTGGTCACATGACATCTACTCCTGCTACAGTTGCCCATTGGATGTGAGGGTACGCTGTTTGCATAGGCGGAGGGCTAGGACGATGTCCAGCCTCGACATGTGGCTCTATTGTGTTAGGTTCAGGGGTGAAAGTGAGCATATTAGACTGTGAGGTAGTTCTCTAGGCGGCTTGTCCTTAGGTTCTGGCCGGTAAGCTCGCATTCGTTTACGAAGGGGCTGAGGAGGCTCATCACGGTCCTCCTCGTCAGCTCAACATACTTTTTCTTGTCATATTTTCCGCCGTCATACACCATGAATGATGGTTTTACCCTTTGGAAGGGGTTACTGGCCTCCGAGTCCGCATATATGTAGCGGGAGTCACCCTCCTCAGCCGCGCCGAGTAGGGCGGCGACGACGTGGGCTTGTAGGCTTCTGTACTGAGTTAGCTCCCTGCTGAGCCTCTTCGAGATGACGAGATCCAATGCGTCCACCCTTCCCCTTCGGACGTCCTCGAAGGCCCTGTTCGCGATCGCTAACGCCCTCGGCAGCCCGCTTCTGAGAACCTCTTCGGCGTCTCCTGCGTCGAGGAGAGTGTCCATTACTCTCTCCTGGAGCCGCTTCAGGTAGGTGGGGGTGTCGTGTTTCCGCAGCTCTATCCCCCTGTAGAATAGGGGGCCGTCGGTGAGTCTACCATAGTACCTGTTCGAGGCTCCCTGGAGTGGGTCGGTTGTCTTCACGAGGAGCACTAGGAACTTGAAGTGCTTGTCGAGCTTTATGGGTAGCCCGGTTGCCTCAGCGACCTCGGCAGCGAGTTCCTCGTAGTCAGCTGCCGTGGCTCCGGGTTTCTTCGCGTAGAGGGCGTCCGTGTTCCCATACACGACCTCGTAGCCCCGACTCAGGGCGATGTTGAGACCCTTCACGAGAGCTTGTCGGGCCTGCCTGTTGATCTCCTGGAAGACTCGGACGTTCGCGAACCTATTCGCGTAGCAGCCGCTGTACCCGTAGATGACTACAAGCATCAGCTTCAGGCTGGCTTGTCTCTCCTCGCACCACTGCCACTCCCTGGAGCCTTTCATGAACTGTCTCTTCATGTGTTTGAATCTGAAGCGGCGTTCGAGGGTGGGGCCTGTGAAGCTGGTCATGAAGCCGGGTTTGCTCGTGTCGACTCCGTACTCGGTGACTGTTTCGTAGCTCACGTTCCGCCTGCTGATGATGCTTGGGAACATG
>CAZIKD010000002.1:0-25242 GCA_964539725.1 uncultured Candidatus Bathyarchaeia archaeon
TGGTCCTGGAACTCCTTTGGGAGCCTAGTGAAGTACGCTGGCAGTCCCCAGAGACGAACCGTTATGTTCTTGTACTTCTCAGGCTCCAACTGAGCAGCCCTAAGAGTGTCACCATTCACGATATTGAATTGTACCTCAATCCCGCCAAGCTTGTTGAAGGTTCTAAGAAGGGAAACCAACTTGTTCACCCCATCTGGCCCAGTTAAGCTGGTGGGATGCAGCATTATATCAAGTGCTGTACCACTTGCTGTGAGTGATTGATCCACCTTTGCCGTCGAAAGCATCGTCGCGTAAGGGCCTTTCCTATCTCTGCCGGGACAGGGCGAGAAATTGGGGCTTATCCCCTGCCCAGCCCTCCTACCATCTGGGGTCGCGCCGGTCACCATCCCGTGTCCGATATACTCTCCGTATGTGAATAATCCCAGAGTGTAGCTGCCTCCCCTAGGGTTCCTATGTTTAGTGACCTCCCTGGATGTGTACTCCACGAGCTCCGCCGCTAGCATGTCAACATAGTCATCGTCATTCCCGAATTTCGGCGCCTTGTTTAGCAGCATCTGCCTGAGGCGCTCATACCCAACGAAGTCGGCTGCGAGGGCTTCGAGGAGGTCTCCTCTGCCCACTCTTTTCTCTTCGTAGACCAACTTCTTAAGAGCCGCGAGGGAGTCCGCCGTGTCAGCTACGCCTGTAGCTGTGATCGTAGAATAATTATATGTCGCGCCTCCCTCCGTTACATCCATCTTCTTTTCGATACATCCCTCGACGCTCGCGGAGATCCAAGGATTGGGGCTGATATTCGGGACGTTTTTTTGTATAAGGTTCGTGCTTGAGATCGCAAGACTAACAGCTATACTTATCTCCGTCTTAAGGGCGTTCATTAGGTCCTCAAAGGAATCATATTCCCGTAGGCGTCGAGACACCTTCTCGAGGCACTTGAGCAGTTTTACCTTCCCCTCAAAAGCCCATGGATTCGACTTCCCCTGGACCAGTATCTCTGAACAGCCGTCATTTGTGTAGTCTCTCGCATCCTCAATGGGGACCCCTGCCTTCTGAAGAGCTTCGATGACTATCTCGTCGTTAAAGATCCCCGGTTCGCTTCTCCCCTTTTTCACCAATCCAGCAGCTCTTGTCAAAAACTCATCGGTGCTTCTTCTGTGGACCCTTATACTCCACTTGGGGTCAAGAGTTTCGAGCTTGTCCGTCGCTTCCATACACATGTAGCTGAGACGGTTTGTAGCGTCCTCTCCCGATGGCGTTTGACCGCCTAAGATCAGGTTTTGAAGATTATCCATGGTGTAATCGGTTAACGTGCTAAACTTGATCCAAAGACACTCAAGGAGCTCCTGAGCCTCCTCCATCGTTATGTCGCCTGTTTCAAGTTGTTTTTCGAGAACCGGCCACATGTACTGGTCGAAGCGCCCCAGCTGATGTGCTCCCTGTGTTTTACTTATGAGATGGTTGAACCAGTGAATTTGAAGCGCCTCCCACCAGGTTGACGGTGCCCTGGTCGTAAGATTCCTGCAGATCTCGGAGATTTTTTGTAGCTCCAAGCGCCTATTAGGCTCCTCTTCGGTCCTCGACATGTCATCGGCCAACTCGGCGTATCTCAGGGCGAAGCTCTGCGCGGCCTCCAGGGATATTATCACAGATTTTAGGAAAACGGATTGTCTGTGGCCAAGCTCTCCCCCCGCATCCACCTCATCGAGTCCCCTCTCCGCCATCCGCTTGAGGCCAACCCAGCCATATTCTATGACCCTAGCGTTTCCGACCTGCATGTGGCCCGGGTTAGAGTTCTCATCCAATCCGAATTTTTGCGCTTCAGCTATTTCTCTGGGTGTTGCGTAGTGTGGGAAAAATCCCCACGTTTCGCTACATCCATATCTATCGATGCTCTGTAACACGGGGTGGTATGTTTCGTCGGAGTACCCAATCTCCTTCAGGTTTTTCCCGAAGCTGATGTAACTCTCCCCAGACATCAGCTCTGGTGGGACCTCCCGGATTGAGGGATCATCGATACTCGGGTTCTCTCTAAACGACGAGCCGACGATGAGCTCCATCGGGTAGATGTGTATGGGGGCTTCCCTCAGCATCAGTTCGAGTGCTCTTGCTTTCCTGATCGGCAGCGGTTCATTCTCCATCCTCGGCAAATCAAATAGACTCAGATTTGTTTTCTTGTCACGCCGAATTTTTTTATTGTCGAGGCTTCGTCTCAAATATTCGACTCTACTCATCTAAATCCCTTCCAACACAACGTTCAAGCCAAAACTCGATAGAAATTGCCGTATCTGAATCAGTTGACTAACCTCGTACTGTCCAATATAGTCCAACTTGTAGTCGCGCCCGAGAGATCGATACTTTGGGATGCCTATCCTGTGATATGGCAACAAATCCACGGCCTCAATTCTACTAAGCCCCCCTAGGAACTCTGCCATTTCGGTCAGGTTTCTCTCGGTATCGTTGATCCCAGGGATGAGGGGCACCCGTACCCTTATCGCTGAGGCACTCTCTCTATCCAGCTTCTCAAGGTTTGATATCACCAGATCATTTCCCCTTCCCGTCAACTTTTTATGGACATCGGAATCCATGTGCTTAAGATCATACAGAAATAGGTCGACTCGGGGGATTATCCTCTTCAATAAACCCCAGGGAGCGTAGCCGCAGGTGTCTAAAACAGTGTGAAACTCATTCTCTTTAAGGGTGTCCAAAAGCAGATAGATGAACTCCTGCTGAGCTGTGGGTTCACCACCAGAGATTGTCACACCCCCCTTCGACGTCTCGTAGAGCAGCCTATCCTTTTCCACCTCTCTGAGGACCTCATCCACTGTCATGTGATACCCCACAACCTCCAGCGCACCCGAATAGCACTCGTCAACACATTTGAAGCACAGGTTACAGCTCTCGTAGTTGATGACCCCTGGCTGTATTAGCGCTCCCGAGTTACACACTTTAGCACATGCCCCACACGAGATACAAAGCTCGGGGTTTACCATGATCTCCTTCTCGAAGCTCTGCGACTCCGGGCTATGGCACCATTCACACTTTAGAGGGCAGCCTTTGAGAAAAACCGTTGTTCGTATACCCGGGCCATCATGTACAGCGAAGTGCTTTATATCGAACACAATTCCTTGAGAGCCCCTCATCTAGAATGAAATGGCACCGAAGGAAAAAACTTGTTTGGTTCCGGAAGGTCACCTCAGGGTTTTATCGGATTGTCAAGTGCACGCGCCGAGAAGGCAGACCCCAATAAAGGGAGGGCCTACTACAAGGAGGCTCTCCAGGTCCTAAAACAGCTTGAGCCAAGCCCGGAGAACGAAGCGCGCGCGCTCAGCGGATCAAAGCTTTGCCTAACTTATTTCGACAGTGCCCTCAGGATATCGAAAGCCCGCCCCGCGCCATCCTCCCTGAGGATGATACTTATCTCACCGTCGGCCACGTTTGCTTCTACGGCGTGGACACCATTCTGTGAGAGGACTTCTACAATCATGGTTAGTACACCCTCCACGCCATCCATAGCTGAGGGTAGTCTCAGATGCAGCTCGGCGTAGCCTATACCAACCTCGACATCGTAATCTCTCAGCTCCTCACCGATCTTCTCAGCATCAGGAGAGTTGGTGAACAACCTGAGGCCTGACCGGGTCTGGTGGAGGCTCAAAATGTAACTGTCGAAAACGCCGACCTTCATGACTCTCTCAACGATCTCTGTATGCTTCACCGGAGGAGCCCTGATGAAAACCTCCGATATCCCCGTGACAAGGTTAAATCGGCTACCCGCCAATGGGCTCCTCGGCTCCTGTGGCTCCTCAAGCTGGTTACTGATGCGCATTATCGCCGTTACAATAGTGTTGGGGTCTACCTCGTCACCGAAGGTGCTCTGCACCTCCCTTTGGATGTATCTGGCGAGTGCACTGTAATTCACCACCCTCATCCTGAGTCCCCTATAGAGGTAGGGATTGCGTAGCACTATGATTCGGACGACGTCCTGAACGCTTGAGCGCCCAGACATATGCTTCCAACCAATCCCTGGGGCGGATTTAACCCTTCTGACACCCTTTTAAAAACGCTACCATATGTCAAACATATGACATAATGACATAATATTTATAAGAAGGCCATACACCACCCACCTCAGTGAAAGATATGACGTGGAGAAGAAGGGAATGGTCCTTCGGAGACCTCTGGGATGACATGCTCAAAGACTCCTGGGAGCTAGATGAAAACATGGGTAAGATGTGGGACGAGATGCAGAAGGACCCCAATGCCCGCACATGGTACTATGGCTACCAAGTCAACATAGGTCCCGACGGCAAGCCACATGTGAAGGAGTTTGGAAACGTTAGGCCGCGCGGTGGGCAGATGCAACTCGGCGTCCGCGAGCCTCTCGTCGACGTCTCAGTCGACGAGAAGGAGGGCACCGTAAAAGTTGTAGTGGAGATGCCCGGGGCAGACAAGGATAGCATCAAGGTAAACGCCACTGAGGAACATGTCGCGATCACCGCCAACAACTCGGGGAAGCCTTACAACGCCGAGGTGCCCCTCAGCGTAAAGGTAGACCCCAACACAACCGACGCCAGCTACACAAACGGGATACTTCAGGTGATCTTCAAGAAGAAAGGGCCTGAGCCGCCTAAGGGCGTCAACATCCGGGTCAAGTAGACCTTTTTCCCAAATAAATTAAGGAAGACTAGCTTATGGAAAATATCACATTAAGAGTAGCTGAGGCCCCGCAGAACGTCACGGGGAGAGGAATAGCCGTCGTCGACCCCGAGCTGATAAGCAGGCTAGACTGGCGCGCCGGAGAGGTGATAGAGATCACCGGTAAGAAGAAGGCATACGCCCTCATCTGGCCCGGTCAGATGGGCGACTATGGGAAGAACCTAATCAGGGTAGATGGCATCATTCGCAACGACGCGGGCGTGGGCCTCGATGATCGCGTCACCGTCCGCCGTGTCGAGGCGAAGGTCGCGGAAAGACTCACCCTATTCCCCACTGAGCCCCTACGGATCGAAGGTGGCGAAGGATACCTCTCCAAGCTCCTCGAGGGCCGCGTCGTCTCTAGGGGAAGCGTTATCCCCCTAAACATAATGGGGCGTCGCGTCGACCTCATAGTCACATCAGCTCAGCCACCTACCGACGCCGTCATCATCAACGGGGATACCGAGATAGAGTTCACTGAAAAGGCGCCCAAGACCCAAGGTAGTATCCCAAAGATCAGCTACGAGGACATCGGCGGTCTCGGGAAGGAGATATTCAAGGTCAGGGAGATGATAGAGCTGCCCCTTAAGCACCCGGAGATATTCGAGCGACTCGGGGTGGAGGCCCCAAAGGGAGTGCTTCTCCACGGCCCACCAGGAACCGGCAAGACGCTTCTAGCTAAGGCGGTCGCTAACGAGACCCAGGCTAACTTCTACAGCATCGGGGGCCCCGAGATAATGAGCAAGTTCTACGGTGAGTCTGAGGAGAGGCTCCGCGAGGTCTTCAAGGAGGCTCAGGAGAATGCCCCGAGTATCATATTCATCGACGAGATTGACAGCATCGCCCCTAAGAGGGAGGAAGTTAGCGGCGAGGTGGAGAAGAGAATCGTCTCGCAGCTCCTCACCATCATGGACGGCCTCGAGGGTAGGGGAAAAGTCGTAGTCATCGGAGCCACAAACCGCCCAAACGCCCTCGACCCAGCCCTAAGACGACCAGGAAGGTTCGACAGAGAGATCGAGATCGGTCTCCCCGACCGCAACGGTCGCCTCCAGATCCTCCAGATACACACTAGAGGCATGCCCCTAGCCGAGGACGTCAAGCTCAACGCCGTCGCCGACAGAACTCACGGCTTCGTCGGCGCTGACCTAGAGGCCGTCAGCAAGGAGGCCGCAATGAGCAGCCTCCGACGCGTCCTCCCAGAGATCGACCTAAGCCAGGCGAGCATCCCCGCTGACCTCCTCAACAAGATAACCGTCACCAATAATGACTTCGAGGACGCCCTCCACGAAGTCCACCCTAGTACACTACGCGAGGTACTCGTCGAGAGCCCAAACGTCCACTGGGACGATGTCGGCGGCCTACAGGAGGCGAAGCAAGAGCTGAAGGAGGCCATCGAGTGGCCGCTGAGGTTTAGGGAGCTCTTCGAATATGCCGCGGCTAGGCCGCCGAAGGGAATTCTCCTCTACGGCCCACCCGGCACGGGCAAGACCCTCATAGCGAAGGCCGTCGCCACCGAGAGCGGCGTCAACTTCATCAGTATTAAGGGACCCGAGCTCCTAAGCAAGTGGGTCGGGGAATCAGAGAAGGGGGTTAGAGAGATATTCAGGAAAGCACGCACCGCAGCCCCCTGCATCATATTCTTCGACGAGGTCGATGCCATGGCTCCGGGCAGGGGTAGCAGTTTAGGCGACTCAGGCGTCACTGAGAGAATGGTCAGCCAGATACTCACCGAGCTCGATGGGTTGCAGGAGCTCAAGGACGTGACAGTTTTGGGGGCGACGAATCGACCAGACATGATCGACCCAGCCCTACTCCGCCCGGGCCGCTTCGACAGGATGCTATATATCCCACCGCCAGACCTGGAGGCGCGTAAGGCGATTCTCCTCATCCACACAAAGGGCATGCCGCTAGCCGATGACGTGAACATCAACAAGTTCGCGGAGCAGACCGAGACTTACACCGGCGCCGAGATCGCCGCGGTCTGCAGCGCTGCGAGCATCACCGCCATTAACGACCACATCACCGCCCACCCAGACGAGAAAGAGGCGAAGAAGCACAAGAACGAGCTCAAAATCTACGAACGACACTTTGAAGCCGCTTTCGAGAAGGTGAAGCCAACGAGCCTCCAATCAGTGATGTTCGGGAAAGCCCCTCTCCCATCGCCTATGAAGGTCGCCTAAGCATCACTTTTCCACCTCAGATAGTTTAATAGGCGGAGCTACAGGCGGAATTAGGCGGGTGCCTGTTATGCCCATCCGCCAGCCAATTGTTTGCATGCTCGGTCACGTCGACACCGGGAAGACGAGCCTTCTCGACAAGATCCGGGGCACAGCCGTCCAACTCCGAGAAGCGGGCGGAATGACCCAGCAGATAGGCGCCAGCTACTTCCCCCTTGAGACACTCGTAGCCATCACTCAGAGACTTGTAAAGAACTTCAAGGTAAACATTCAGATCCCTGGCCTCCTTGTCGTCGACACCCCCGGCCATGAGGCATTCGCCAACCTCCGCCGCCGCGGCGGCAGCGTCGCTGACATCGCCATACTAGTAGTGGATGTGATGCACGGCTTCGAGAACCAGACATATGAGAGCCTCCGTATACTGAAGAGTAGAAGAACTCCCTTCATCATCGCCGCGAACAAGATCGACCGCATCGAGGGGTGGCGCCCCAAGGAGGGCCAGGCTTTCCTACAGACATATGCCGAACAACAACCTCTCGTCCAGGAGGACCTTGACAACAGGCTATACAGCATGATGGGGGTCCTCAGCAGGGAGGGGATAAGCTCGGAGCGGTTCGACAGGGTTCGCGACTTTACCCGGAACGTCGCTATAGTGCCTGTAAGCGCGAAGACCGGAGAGGGCATAGGAGAGCTACTAGCCGTCCTCATAGGCCTAACCCAGCAGTATATGCAGGACAAGCTTACCGTCACCGAGGGCAGGGCACAGGGGACGGTCCTCGAGGTCCGAGAGGAGGTCGGCCTCGGCCACACCCTCAACGCGATAATCTATGATGGTGTCCTGAAGGCCGAGGATACGATAGTCATAGGCGGTAAAAACGGCCCGCTCGCGACGAAAATACGCGCCCTGCTCATGCCCCAGCCTCTCGACGAGATCAGGGACCCGAAGAAGAAGTTCAACGCCATCATGGAGGTACACGCCGCGGCAGGAATCAAGATCGCGGCACCTGATATTGAGGATGCGCTTCCCGGCTCACCCCTAATAGTGCTAGGGGGTGATATGACGCAGGAGAAAGCCTTCGCCGAGATCAAGAGGGAGATGGAGAGCGTTAAGGTCAAGACTGACAAGACCGGAATAATAGTGAAGACTGATACCCTCGGGAGCCTTGAGGCGCTGGTGGAAAGCCTCCGGGCGAGGGATATCCCCATCCGCCTAGCCGACATAGGGGATGTAAGCCACAGGGACGTTATGGAATCCGCATCAGTACGCTTCGAGGAGCCCCTATACGGCGCCATCCTCGCATTCAACGTGAAGTCCCTTCCCGACGCTGAGACTGAGGCCGAGGAGCAGCGAGTGAAGATCTTCAAAAACGACATAATGTACAACCTCATGGAGGACTACGTCAAGTGGATGGAGGATGAACGCGAGGCCAAGGCCAGCAAAGAGTTTGAGACCCTCGTCCACCCGGCGAAGATCCAGATACTCAACGGCTTCATCTTCCGCCGCGCAAAACCCGCTATTTTCGGCGTCCGCGTCGAGGCAGGCGTCCTCATCCCCAACGTGATCATGGTTAACCGTGAGAACGAGGGGCTGGGGCGCCTTACCCAAATCCAAGACCAGGGCGCCGCAGTCGGCAAGGCTGAGGAGGGCAAGGAGGTGGCAGTATCGATGCCCACGCCAATCGTCGGTAGACATATAAAAGAGCGAGATGTCCTTTACGTGGACGTTCCGGAGAAAGATGCCAGGGCGTTACGAAAAAAGTTCGCGACGCGTCTGACTGAGAACGCCAACAAGGCCCTCGCGGAACTAATCGAGATAAAGAGGAAGAAGGACCTACTCTGGGCTGTATAGGAGAATAAAAATAATGCCACTGTTAATCGTCTCCGACCCCTCGACCGGGAAGAGTCAGAAGGTCGAGATCGAAGACGCCAGGATGAGCCCACTCGTCGGCAAGAAGATCGGCGAGGTCATCGACGGCGCCGTCGCCAACATGGCGGGATACAAGTTAAAGATCTCGGGGGGGACCGACAAAGACGGCATACCCATGCGCCCCGATGTTCACGGCTCGGCTAAGAGCCGTGTTATCCTAAGCGGAGGAGTTGGATACCATCCCAAGGCGGAGGGTGAGCGGAGGAGGAAGGTCATCCGCGGAAACACTTTGAGCTCAGAGTCTAAATTCATAAATCTAACCATCGTCGGTCAGCCAAAGGGCAAGAAGAAGGCGGAGAAGAAGGAAAAGACCGAAGAGGCAGCCATAGACACGTCTGCCGAAGAGAAGAAAGTGTAAAACGGATTCAAAACCCAAATCTATTAATTATTATTACCAATTTACATTTAAAAAGGGCAAGATTTTTTTTACACGCGCGCGCCCCAGGAAACCTCCCCATAAATGTATTTAAGAGGAGGCTGATCACTTTGAGTTTGCACCGGGGGAAGATGATATACCGAAACTACCAAAGCAACCCGAAATTAACATCGGCACAATCGGTCATGTAGACCACGGTAAGACAACGCTCGTACAGGCAATTACCGGTCAGTGGGCTTCCAAGCACAGCGAGGAGCTCAAGAGAGGTATCACAATCAAACTAGGCTACGCCGACTTCGCCGTTTACAAGTGCCCTGACTGTGAAGAGCCCAAGTGTTACTGCACGTCACCCGAGTGTTCAGACTGTAGTAAGAAAGCCGACTTCCAGCGTGCCATTAGCTTCGTGGACGCCCCCGGCCACGAGATCCTGATGGCGACGATGCTCTCCGGGGCGGCCGTTATGGATGGTGCGATCCTCGTCGTAGCAGCGAACGAAAAGTGCCCACAGCCTCAGACCAGGGAGCACCTCGCCGCAATCGAGACTCTCGGGCTGAAGAACATCATCATAGTCCAGAACAAGATCGACCTCGTCAAACGCGAGGATACGATCAGGAGCTATAATGACATAGTGAAGTTCATCGATGGAACAGTGGCTGAGAACGCCCCGATAATACCTGTATCCGCCCAGCACCAAACTAATATTGACCTCCTACTCCAGGCAATACAGAAATACCTCCCGACACCCAAGAGAGACCCTAAAAAACCTGGGCGCATGCACATAGTGAGGAGCTTCGACGTTAACAATCCCGGGACATTCATAGACGACTTGAGTGGAGGCGTCCTCGGTGGCAGCATCTATCAGGGGCGCTTCAAGTTAGGGGACGAGGTCGAGATCAAACCCGGACTCCCAACCAGGGACAAGAACAAGCTCAAGATGAGGGAACTGGTGACGGAGATTACAAGCCTCCAAATAGGTGACACGATCATCGAGGAGGCGATGCCAGGTGGCCTCGTTGGCGTCGGCACAACGCTCGACCCGAGCCTGAGTAAGAGCGACGGCCTCGTAGGAAGCCTCCTCGGGAAGCCCGGTACCCTCCCACCTGTCAAGGATGAGCTAGCGCTCAGGGTCAAACTCTTCGAGAGCGTCATCGGCAGTAAGGAGCAGGAGAAGGTAGCAAGCATCGCCAAGGGTGAGAAAATCCTACTCAACGTTGGCACCGCTAAAACGATGGCTGACGTCACCCTCGTTAAGAAAGATTATCTCGAGGCTAAGCTCAGTATACCCATCTGCGGCGAGAAGACTGACAGGGTGGCGCTGAGCCGAAGGATAGACGGGCGCTGGCGGCTCATAGGAGTCGGAGCCCTGACGGGATGATGACCACCCGGAGATCGATCCAGATCCTCCTAGACACTAATTTTCTGATGGTGCCCATCAGATTCGGTGTCGACTACCAAGCCGAGATTGAGCGCATCATCGAAGCCTCATTCATTTTGGTTACAACCCCCGCCGTGGTCGACGAGTTAAAGCAGTTAAAGAAGAGTGTTAAAATCGGTGAGCAGAAAGAAATAAACTTCGCACTCAATCTGGCCGAGAAGATTATAATCATCGATGAGATCCTGGCCCCTGGAGAGAAAGTTGATGACCAACTCATCAGGATCGCTCAGAGAGAGGGGTGCGTCGTTGCCACGACGGATAGCGAACTTAGGAGGAGACTAAGGAGAGCGGGGCTCCCAGTCATCTACCTGAGACAGACTCGTCACCTCGTAATTGAGGGGTTAATCAAAAGTACGTGTTCCAACTAGACATCTACTTTTTATATAAAATATTTCTACTTTATGCTGGTCTCAAGGGACTACTTTAGGAGGAATATGTTTGGTTTTCGAGAACGCTTGGCTGATCGCGCCCCTCGTGGCAGTCCTATCCATGCTCACGGGGCTCTACATACTCCGGTGGGTGAAGGCTCAGGATCCTGGGAGTGAGAGGACCAGGTTCATTGGTGGGGCGATAAAGGAGGGTAGCCAGGCTTTCCTCAACAGGATGTTTAGCACCCTCGCCATCTTCGTAGCGATAATGGCGGCGATACTCTTCGTCTTCCTCCCTCACCCCCTCTGGCTCACTAGTACGCCTATGAACAACGTGTTGCTCGCTGTTGCCTACATCTTCGGCTCCCTATGCTCCGGGGTAGCAGGGTACGTGGGCATGGACGTGGCAACTGACAGTAACATGCGGAGCGCAACAGCGGCACAGAAGGGCATCTCCAAGGCGTTCCAAATAAGCTACCGTGGCGGGGCGGTCATGGGCCTCGCTGTCGTGGGTCTAGCCCTCGCGGGTGTAAGTCTCGTCTATTTCGTTACAAAAGACCCTACATTCATAGTCGGATTTAGCTTCGGAGCAAGTTCCATGGCCCTATTCGCAAAGGCGGGTGGCGGCATCTACACTAAAACCGCTGACATAGCGGCCGACCTCGTTGGCAAGGTCGAGATGAACCTCGAAGAAGACGATCCCCGCAACCCCGCCGTCATCGCTGACAACGTTGGGGACAACGTCGGGGACTGCGCCGGCATGGGGGCAGATCTCTTCGACAGCTATGTCGCAAGCCTCATGGCCGTGATGCTCCTCGGAGTCGTAATTGGCAGCTACTACGTTGAGCTTCCCCTAGTCTTCGCAGGGATAGGGGTACTCACCTCAATTATTGGAGTATTCCTAGTAAGAGTAAAGGAGGGTCAGGAGCCTGGCCCCGTTTTGAACAATGGGACCTATGTGGCAACGATCCTTTATCTGTTCCTCAGCGGGGTAGCCACCTACCTCCTCGGATACGAGTGGAGGATCTGGGGAGCCGCGGCCTGCGGTCTCATTGTCGGGGTTGTGATCGGTATGACCACCGACTTCTTCACCAGTGGAGATAAGAGTCCAACCCAGAAGACCGCCGAGGCGAGCCAGACCGGCCCCGCCTTAACGATAATCACCGGATTCAGCTACGGGTTGCTCAGCGTTCTCCCACCGCTCGTGGGTATCGGTTTGGGCTCCTTCCTTGCCTACGCCCTCTGCGAAGGTATCGGCCCCGGTTACGGCGTCTACGGCGTAGGAATCGCGGCATTCGGTATGCTTAGCATCGTCGGTATGGTCATCGCCAGCGACAGCTTCGGCCCCATCGGCGACAACGCCAAGGGCATAGCTGAGATGAGTGGCATGAAGTCCGAGACCGTCGACATACTGGATAAGCTAGATGCTGCCGGTAATACGAGCAAAGCGATCACAAAGGGGTTCGCCATCGGCGCAGCCGGCCTGACGGTGATAAGCATCCTCGCCGCATTCAAGGCGGTAGCTGACTCCCAGATCGCTGGCAAGGTCACATTTGATCTGATGAACCCCGTGGTTATGGCAGGCGCCTTCATCGGCGTCGCCATGCCCCCCGTCTTCAGCGCTCTGCTGATGCTCGGCGTTGGCAGGAACGCTCAAAGAATGATCGAGGAGGTCCGCCGCCAGTTCCGGGAGATTCCTGGCCTCCTCGAGGGGAAGCCTGGGGTCAACCCCGACTACGCCAAATGCGTGGACATAGCGACGATCGGTGCCATAAAGGAACTCCTACCCGCGACCGTCGTAATCATAGTTATTACCCTAACAGTCGGCTTCGTCTTCGGCATACAGGGGTTGGGGGGATACCTCGCAGGCACGATCTTCAGCGGCCTCGTCTTCGCACTCCTCATGAGTAACGCGGGGGGCCTCTGGGATAACGCTAAGAAGTACATCGAGGCGGGCAACCTCGGTGGGAAGCACAGTGACGCCCACAAGGCGGCCGTCATCGCTGACACCGTCGGCGACCCCTTCAAGGACACCGCTGGACCGAGCCTCAACACGATGGTGACGGTCATCGGCCTCGTCGCCAACATCTTCCTACCCCTATTCCTCCTATTCGCCCTCATCCATTAAGACGAGGGTAGACACCCCATTACATTTATTAGGTCGTGGACTTCTCTAAGGTCTTCGCAAAGGAGAATCCATCAATGTACCGGCACCTCAAAGAGGCTTGGAAACGTCCGGCGAAGAGCTACGTGCAGGATCTCATGCGCAAGCGCGTGGTCGCCTGGAGGCGGCAGCCCGCCGTCACCCGGGTGGAGAAACCCACACGACTAGACCGTGCCCACAGGCTCGGATACAAGGCCAAAAAGGGCATAGTCGTTGTACGTGTACGCGTCCGCCGCGGTGGCGCACACAAGCTCAGAGCCATCCTCGGCCGCAGGCCGAAGAAGATGGGTGTTACAAAGTTCACCCCTGCGAAGAGCATACAGCTAATAGCTGAGCAGCGCGCATCGAAAAAATACCCTAACCTTGAGGTACTAAACAGCTACTGGGTCTGGCAGGATGGTATTAACAAGTGGTATGAGGTCATCATGCTCGACCCCGCGAGCCCCCACATCAAGGCCGATAAGGACCTCAACTGGGTAACCAGAAAGTGAAAGCCCACGGGCCGTAAGCCCCCTCGAAACTTTCTAGTTATAATCTTGCTTAGCGTAGTTACCCTTCGTTGGTTTCTCGCCTAGAATCATCACGTTGAAGTCGTTCTTCAGTATCATCCATGTGTACTTAGCGATTCCCAGCTTCTGTATGCGGCGTATAGAGTAGTCGACCTGTATCCTGTCGTCCATAGTCATCTTGCCGTGCTCCTTAAGCCTCATAGCTATCTCGACGTCATCGGAGTAGGCGAGGTCTCTGTAGCCCTTCACCTCAAGGAAGACATCCCTGCGGAAAGCGGTGTTTGCCCCGCAGAGGTGGTGATAGCCTACGAGGGAGGCGACCTTGCGGAGCCCATTGGCGACCTTGAAGGCGTATCGGTAGGTACCCGCCTTCAGCCTCTTCATATCCGTCGGGATCATTGGGTCCAGATATCCAGTCACGGCGACGATTTCATCGTCGGAAAAGTCTTCAAGTATTGTGTTTAGCCAGTCCTCGTCGGGGAGGCAATCGGCGTCGGTTGTGGCGATTATATCCCCTTTTGCGGCCATGGCACCATCGTTTCGGGCGCCGCCAACCCCGTGACTGACCTGCTGGATCACCCTGTCAGCGTATATTGCAGCGATCTCGGTGGTCCTGTCTTTGCTGTTCCCGTCGACCACGATGATCTCGTAGGAGTCGCGCGGGATTTTCTGCTTAGTGAGGGCCTGGAGGCAGCACTCAATGTTCTTCTCCTCGTTGTATGTCGGTACTACTACGGTGATCATTTCTTCATATCTTCCTCTGCCGCCTTCTTTCCTGAGAGTATCGCCTTGTCCATGTTGAGATACTCCCACTCCCCATATCGCCCCATGGAGGAGACTCTGATGGATTTAAGGTAGGTTTGGATTAGATTAACGTTTCTCCGGTGCTGGAGGTCGTAGACAATGTATGCATACTTGAAATCTAGGGCGTCGAAGACCTCTAGTTTGTCCCCTTCGCGAAGAATTTCTGCCTTGATTAGTCCCTCTCTGACTCTATGCTTAGTTTCATTTGGGTCGGGCTTCACACCCCGGTAGGTGACCTCGACAACGATGCTGTTCCTACCTCTTGGCGTGGTTTCGGGTGAGAGGTTCATGGGAAAACTGATCCTATTAAAAATATACTCTTTCTCAGGGAAGTAGAGCCAATGCTTGTCGGAGATTGCCTCTCGGTCGACCCCAATATTTAGGCAGACGAGGCTGTTGTAGACGAGCCTCTCAGAGGCCTTAACGACCTCCTCGGGGGCAGACTTGATCATCTTAACGAGTTCTGGTAGAGGGACGGAGGAGAGTATCCTGTACGCTTTTATCCTCTGCTGCTCCCCGTTTCGGGTGTAGATTACGCTGAGGTGCTTGCCAGCTGGACTTATCTCAAGGACTTTTGAATTGAGTGAGATTTCTTTTACCTTCCTGGCGAAGGCGTTGGGGATTGCGCCTGTCCCGCCGAGTCTTGGGTATTGGAAATAGGCGTTGGGGCCATACTCCCTCTCAACCTTCCCCTGTGCGCCCTTAACCATCTCATCGACGCTAGGTGACGGGACTCTGCCCGCGATCCAGTCGATGTTCATCTCATCGAGGGGGTACTTCCATATCTTTTCGTTGTAGGGGACCATGTAGTGCTTGGCGATGCCTTCCCCCATCGTCGCCTTTATCCACTCCATAAAGTTGCGGGGTTGTATCCCCGGTCTGTGGCGGGCGCCCTCGATGCACTCGTCTATGATCTCCTGTGGGAGACCGTGAAGGTTGACCTCGAACGGGTACTCGATGTAGGTGCCGTGGAGGTAGATGTAGGCGCGTCTCCTCTGCCTGATGAGGTCGCCGTCCAGTAGCTCGTTCACGAGGCCGTTGACGTATTGGCTCCCCGAGAAGAAGATATGGGGGGCGAGGTCGAAGGTATAGCCCATCGTCTCGACGCTACGGCAGAGGCCGCCCACCTCCCCCTCCCTCTCGAGAACACTGTACCCGCTGCCCATGTGATAGGCCGCGCTGAGCCCAGACAGACCAGCCCCGATTATTACTCGCATTAGTACTCGCTAGGGAAGTTGGTCCATGGTAGAGCTATTAAAGTTGGTGCGAGGGTCTCCCCCGCTTTTCAATTTCTTGGAGGTCAGCCGAGGGCTTTGATAAGCTTCTCGGCGACGATTGTGCTGTTGCCAAGCTGCGCCTCCTTCGACTCAGCGCCTATATGTGGAGTGCAGACAACATTCTCCATCTTGACGAGCTCCATGTTCTTTGTGGGTTCCTCCTCATATACATCTAGGGCTGCGCCGGCGATTTGGCCGCTCTTAAGGGCGTCAACTAGTGCCTTCTCCTCTATTATCCCCCCGCGGGCGGCGTTGATGATGTATGCGCCCCTCTTCATCTTGGCGATGGCTGGGGCGTTGAAAAGGTACCTAGTCTGGGGGAGGAGGGGGACGTGGACGGTGACGAAGTCGGACTCGGCTAGGAGTTTATCGAGTGGCACGGATTCAGCCCCCGCTTCCTGGACGAAGTTCATCATCTTATCGATCATGACGTCGTAGCAGAGGACGCGCATCCCGAGAGCCTTTGTCTTCTTCCCAACGAGGTAACCTATTCTGCCAAACCCTACTATACCGATGGTATTGCCGCTTAACTCGAAGCCGGTGAGCTTGCTCTTCGCCCACTCGCCCCGCTTCATGGAGGCGTCGCCCTTGGAGATATTCCTGCTGAGGCTGAGCATGTAGCCGAGGACCAACTCGGCGACAGCGTTGCTGGGCGCCTCGGCGCTGTTTACGACTTGTATGCCGAGGGACTTGGCGGCCTCGATGTCGACGTTGTCTAGGCCAACACCGCTTCGGGCGACTATCTTGAGCTTAGGCTTACCTGCCTGGAGGACCTCCTTGGTGATCTTGGTGCGACTCCTCACGACTAGGGCGTCGTAGGCGGCAGCGGCTTTGGCGAGGTCAGCGGCGGTGATCTCCGTCTTTAGGTCGACTTTGTAGCCGGCCTTCTCGAGCATCTTAACCCCGACATCGTCGATAGGGTCGCAAACCAGAACCTTAACGTCCTTCATCTCATCACCTTGTCTTCGTGGCGACTATCTGTATTACGTCTTTATCCTTGAGTACTTGAGCCTCTCCCAGGCGTCTTTTTGTTCGAGCGTCGACGGCGAATAGGAAGCTCTTAGCGAGGTCGGTGTGGACGACGCCGGCGAACTGGCGGGCGGTTGTGCCTTTGGGGACGAGGAAGCAGTCTGGGAGGACCCTGTCCTCGCTGTCTGTGAGCTTCTCCGCGTCCTCCACTGGGAAGACCACTATCATGTCAAGGAGACCATAGAAGGCCTCGTTTATCGCGTCTTGTAAGCCAGTTCCACCCCACTTCTTGAAGACCTTCTCCCTTATGCTCCCCAACGCCTTGAGCTGATTGGGGTTAAGCTTCTCAGGCTGAAGGATGGTGAAATCCTTGTCACCTGGCGTGTATTTGACAAGGCCGGCCTCTGCTGCCCGACGTAGGGCGAGCTCCGCCTCTGCGCAAGTGGGGATTACCCTGTAGCCTGCTGCCTTGATCTTCTCGATGTTCTGGGGGGCGGGCTCCTTGTCCGCCTTGTTGGCAGCGACGATGAGGGGCTTGGAGGCCTTCCTGAGTTCGGTGCAGAATCCGTGAAGGTCGTTTTTCTTCCACTGAGCGGCTTTGAAGGGGTTGAGCTTAGCTCTCTCGCAGGCGCTCTGTATGTTGCCTCGGGTTATACCGAGCCCGCTGACCTTCTCTTCTATGTGTTTCCATATCTCTTCGTGTTTCATCTCGGCAGTGCGTGCGAGGCGCTCCCAGTCCTTTATCAGTATGCCGTAGAGCCAGGCGTCGAATTCCTCCTCGAAGAGCTTTATATCGTCGATTGGGTCGTGTGTGCCCGGGGCGCAGCTCTGTCCGCCCTCGTCTGTGCTTCCTGCGGCATCACAGACGACTATGAGGGCGTCGGCGCGGCGGACCTCGTCCAAAAACTGGTTACCCAGGCCTTTCCCCTCGTGGGCGCCGCGGATGAGTCCGGGGGTGTCTATGAGGTCGATGGGTACGAGCCTGACGCCGTCGACGCAGGCACTGTTGTTTGGCGTGTCCTTGACGTTGAACTCGCGGCAGACGCATGGTGTGCGGAGGTAGCCGACTCCTCTGTTAGCTTTGATAGTTGTAAAGGGGAAGTTAGCTATCTCAACGGGTTTGAGGGTGGCAGCGGCGAAGAATGTGCTCTTGCCCACGTTTGCTTTACCAACGAGTCCTACGAGGGGTGGCATGTGTACCGGTTATGCTGGGGGGTAGGGGTCTAAAACCCTTTTCGGCGCCCACCAACTCGCGCCACATATTAGGATGGAGAATTTTTTATTAGGTGGCTCCTTGTGCTCGTTTAACGTCTTCTCATGGTGGGTTAATATTGGCACTCGCTGCAACGCGCCAGAGGATACCATAGAATCCGAAGGGTCAGACTAATCTATTTTGAGGATGCCTTTTTGCTTGAGCTCATCGACCTGTCCCGCGGTGTAGCGCCAGAATATCTCCCCGCGTTCGTCGCTCTGGAAGTCCCAAGGGCTAACGAGGACAATGTCGCCCTCCCTTATCCAGGTGCGGCGCTTCATCTTTCCCCTGATACGGCAGACGCGTACGTAACCATCCTGACACTTAACGCTCACCCTGTCGTAGCCGAGCATTTTCTGAGCTATCCCAAGAACGTCGTTCTTCGATGGGAAGACCATCGTGTGGAGGCTCTTCTCGCTGAGTACCTTCTTCTTTCCCAATAACCGACCTTCTTAGCTTTGTGCATACGGCGTAGCTTAAAAAGGGGTTTATGTTAAACCCTCGGAAAGTCCCTTTTTTCAGTATTTCTAACCGAAAAATATTTGGCAGGAGCTTGTGTCATCGAGTCGTGTTGTTTAGGAGCCCACTCTTCAACCTCATCTTCTCAAGGCCGAGGCTGTTGATCAGCTCCGAGTCGCCCTTCATTCTCTCCTTGTACCTGGCTATGCACTCCCCCACCTCGACGCTGTTTCTCCTGATCTCCACCGTACTGTTCAAGTCCTCTGGGGAGCTGACTACTATTCTTCCCCCGCTGCTTCTGGCGTTCTCGAGAGCCTTAAGGTCCCTCTTCGCTATGAGGTAGTCCTTGCTATGCTCTATATTCTTGATATTAGTCTCGATCTCGAGTATCCTAAGTAGGATTGCTCTTCGCTCTGAGAAGGACATCAACATATAATAGGTACTCGATGCTTATAGGTCTTTCAAATTCCGCCGCTCCTTTTTTCGAGTAAGCTTTTTCGTCACTTCTCATAGTCGCCGGGCTTTTTCCAGGGACCGAAGCTGCGCAACCCCTTCTCCTCGAGTTGCCTTCGAAGGACTTTGGCCTCCTCACGGGCTATATCTCCCTTCTTCTCCAGGTAAGCTATTATCTCCTCGGCCTCCTGAGGCTTCTTGCATCTTCTAATGAAGTCGATGGCGCCGGGTTGGTAGCCTGTGTACTTTCTGTCCTTCTTGTAGCTGGGCTCGGTGGAAGGCGGCAGCCCGTTTGCCTTATTCAGGTCGACTTTTGAGGCACCCGACTCTATTTCGTCGGTTAGGTGTGGGAAGAGCCTCTTGAAGTCTTTCTTCTCCATTGGGCTAGACGCTGTAGACGTCTTTAATTAATTTGTCTTCTTTTTCTCACGGGGACCCTCGAGTGTGAGAAGGATTCCCTCGGGGACATCCTTATCGACTGTGACGCCGGGTGCTATCCAGGCTCCAGCGCCGACCTTAACGCCGGGGTGAAGGCTGACGTTGACACCCGTCTGGCAGTCGTCCCCCATGACCATGCCGAGTTTCCGGAGTCCCGTGTCGACGGGTTCCCCCTTGATAGTCATCTTTATGTTCTTTTGGTCAAAGCGAAGGTTGGCGGTGATAGTGCCCGCTCCTAGGTTGCAACGCTCCCCGATTATCGAGTCTCCCACGTAGCTGAGGTGTGGGCAAGCCGCTTTCTCCATGAGGATACTATTCTTCACCTCGCAGTTCGCTCCGAAACGATTCCCCCCCACGAATGTCGTTCCAGCGCGGATGTAGTTGTTTGGGCCTATATCGCAGTCGGGGCCTATGTACACGGGACCTTCGATGTAGACCCCGCTCCTCACCCGGGCTGTGGGGGCAATGTAGACCGGTCCCTTGATTTGGACGCCATCCTCGACCTTACCCTCAATTTTCGATTCCATCCTCGAGAGTGCTCGAGTGTTTGCCTCGAGGATATGCCATGGGTGGCCGATGTCGAGCCAGTCACCGTCGTCGAGCATATGAACGCGCGCAGGAACACCGGAGGCAATGACGTTGTTTACCGAGTCTGTGATTTCGTACTCGCCTCTTGGGCTGAGCTTTGTAGTCCTAATAGCGTCGAAGACCTTTTTTGTGAAGATGTAG
This sequence comes from uncultured Candidatus Bathyarchaeia archaeon, assembly GCA_964539725.1. Taxonomy (GTDB): domain Archaea; phylum Thermoproteota; class Bathyarchaeia; order TCS64; family TCS64; genus UBA8941. Next base: position 20,027 of record CAZIKD010000002.1, read on the forward strand.
ATGCCGGCGTTTGTGACGTTGCTTGGTGCAGTACCGGGGGTAGGCTTCTCTACTATGCTTTGGACCTTATCCCCTTGGAGCTTGAGGGCGCCGTAGAGGTATGGGTCCCTCTCCAATCCGGTTACGGTTAGCTCCCCCTCCCTGTGCGCCTTCACGACCTCCCTGAGTATACCTGGGCTAATGTAGAGGTCCCCATTCATGCCGAGGAACTCGTCCCCTGCGACGAAGTCCTCCGCGTACCTGAAGGCGTCGGCGGTCCCCCTCAACTCTTCCTGCCTAGCATAACTAAGCTGTAAGTCCAAGTTTTCACCGAAACCGAACCTCTTTTTGATCTTATCCTCCATATAGTTAGTGACGAGCAGGGCTTCTTTGACGCCGGCTTCGGCGACGCCCTTTAGGAGCCACTCAAGCTGGGGTTTGCCGCCTATAGGTATGAGTTGCTTCGGCTTAGTCGAGGTGAGGGGTCTGAGCCTCTCGGCTTTACCCGCAGCTATGATTACCGCCTTCACTTGGTTGCCTCCTTAACTAGCTCCCGCCCGCGTTCGAGCAGAGAGGTGGTTGCCTTCATGTCTCTCCCTTCGGCTGTGAGCCTTATGAGGGGCTCGGTTCCAGAGGCGCGTATTAGTATCCATCCCTCGGGGAGTTGGAGGCGGAGGCCGTCAACGCGGTTAACAACGGCCTCCCCGAAGGCTTTGCGATAATTCTGCTCTACACCCTTCATCGCCATAGCCCTATCTCGGGCCTCGACCTTAGTGCTCCGAGTGGGATACTCGGGTGCCCCCGCGGCAAACTCTGCGAGTGTCTGGTCGCGTTCTTCTAAGGCCTCGAGGAGTTTTAAGGCGCCGAGGATACCGTCTGGGCACATATGGACCTCTGGGAGAACCCACGCACCGATTGGCTCGCCGCCGAATACGGCCTTACGTTTCTCCATCTCCTCCGTTATGTAGGCATCCCCAACCCTGACCCGCACGACCTTGCCCCCTGCGGCCTCGACGACGTCCTCGACGCACATCGAGGCGCCTACGTGGGTGACAATGATGCCCTTCCCCTCCCTCTCCACGATGTGCCCAGCGTAGGCGGCGAGGAGTCTGTCACCATTGACAGGGGTCCCGGTCTCGTCGACGGCCATCATCCTATCCCCATCTCCGTCGAAGCCGAATCCGACCTCTGCCCCCGTCGCCTTCATATAAGCGCCCAGCCTACGCAGGTTCTCTGTGGTGGGCTCAGGGTCTCCCGCGGGGAAATGACCATCTGAGTGGCTGTTTATCATGGATGCTTGTAGCCCGACGGCTTTGAAAGCTTCAGCGGCAATTGTGCTTGTGGCGCCGCAGAAGAGGTCGCAGGCGACCTTCCAGTCCTTGCCAAGCTTGACCTCCTCCTGTAGGGCATCGAGGTACATCCAGGTGGCGTCAACCTCATCAGCTGAGCCGACACCGTCCCAAGGAGAGTAGTCGAACTCCTCTCCCTGCATCAGCGACTCGACTTGAGCTTGCTCCTTCTCGGTTAAACTCATGCCACGAGCGTTGAAGACCTTGAAACCATTATACTGGGGAGGGTTGTGGCTCGCTGATATGGCGACACCCGTGTTCGCCTCGAGTTCCCGTGTGAGCCAAGCGATTACGGGCGTCGGAAGGAGCCCGATCAGCTTCGCGTCCCCACCGCAAGCTGTGATTCCGGCGGAGAGGGCCGCCTCAAACATCGGTCCAGTGACTCTGGCGTCTCTGCCGACGACAACCTCGCCCCCCTCATAGATGGTTGCGAGGGCTGATCCAAGTCTCTGTGTCAGAATAGGCGTGATCTCGACGTTCGCGATGCCGCGTATACCTGAAGATCCGAATAGTTTCACCTAGAACGCCTCCGAGGGACGAACTTGCGTAGGGGATCAACACTCAAAAGTCTTTCCAACTCCTGGAGAGTTAGGCCTCGCTTCACGTCGCCGTAGATATCGCAGCGGTCCTCCGTATACTCAGCGGGGTCCCTTACCACGACCTCAACCTCATCCGCCCTCGCCTCTAGCTTGAAGTGGTAAGCATGGACACCTCCCTGAAAGGTGACCCTCCCCTTCTCCTTAATCCTGTAACCTTCGAGGGCGGATTCGACATCGGCGGGGCTAGTGGCCAGAGCGACGACGTCGATGTCGCTCCCCCTCCGAGCCGTCCCCCTCCAAACACTCCCAATGAGGTGGGGGGAGAACGACCGGAGGCTCTTCATGACCTTGAGGGCGGTCTCCCTCATCTCAGAGAGACGTCTTTGCCTCTCCCCTCCCTCCACCTCATCGGCTAATAGGTCTACCTCGACTGCCACATCATAATTGCTAGGAACGGTTTTTACCCCCAGACTGGTGGCTGCCATATACTTGGCTTGGATGTACTCCTCAGCCGCACCGCTGTATAGAAGCCTAGCCGCCTCCCTAGCTACTGACGATCTCTCCCCCAATTCAGATAAAAATACGAACTCGAGCATTAAACTCCTCCCCCACGGCGAAGACCTTGAGGGAGAAATGTCGCGCCAACTTTCATAGAAGGTTTTCCCAGATGATATCCAAACCTAATCACGCGGGGTCGATAACGTAATACGTGGAGCCTGAGGAGAAGGACAGGGATGAGAAGAGGCGAGAGTTTAAGAAGTCAAAGATGAAAGTCCTAAAGTACTTTCGAAAGGCTACGATAACTTTCCCAAAGTAGACGCATCATTTTTATCGTGTCGTAGGCAATGGCGTGCTGATGCTGTTGTCGGGACCCGTGGACACTGGCTCCCTTTTCAGGGAGATAAACGAGGTCTTCAAGAGGTACGGCCTAGGTAAGGGCGTGGGCTTCGTACCCGACAGGCTTGAAGTCACCATGGAGCGCGCCGTCTCGGGGGCCTGCACCCTAGTCTACCGGGAGTTCTTCACCTACCTACCCCCCGAAGTGATGGCGGTGGCGATGGGGAACGCCATCGAGTTCCTATCAGGCATGGGGATTCCTCGGGAAAGGATCAAACCCCTAGAGAGCGGTGTCGAGGTAACTCTAGAAGGCGACGCAAGGATAGCCTACTTCCCGATTCTGGAGATGCTCATACAGGACAGAGGCATATCTGGGAACGTCGACTCCGCCCTAGATTCACTAAAGGATTCTATACACTCGTTGATGGAGCTTTTCGAATTTGCCTGGTGCTGGGACACCGCCTCCGAGGAGATGTGGAGGAGCAACATAGCGAAGCTAAGCGAGATCATCTCGGAGAACCCCGAGATGCAGGGCGAGATAGAGAAGATAGTGAAGAGATACACAGGAAAAAGGCCTGATTAGTCGTCCCTTATCTTTCCCCCTGCCCACCAGAAGTGCTCGAATAGGTCGATACGCCACCGGTGGGCGACGGGGTCTTTTGATGAGAAGCCTCGGTGGTCGAACCTCCCCTCGGGGGCAGGGAAGCAAAGGGCGGCGACCTCCCTCTCCGAGGCAGTCAGGAAGACCGCCCGCGCAATGCAAAGTAGCCCCCGTTTTTCATCGGATCTTGATTATGTGATGCAGGAACCCCTTTTTCTAAAAGTTTTTATCGGTTCCCCTCGCGTTGCTGTTGAAGGTGGCTGAGATAGATCTCCTAATCTGCCTAGGAATAGAGTCAACTGCGGACAACCTAGGCGTGGGTATCGCCTCCTCAGATGGTAAGATACTCGCCAACGAGGTAAAGATTCATGTCCCAGAACTCGGCGGTATCCACCCCCGCGAAGCGGCTCGCCACCACTCCGAGAACATTGGTAAAGTTATCTCTAAAGCCCTCGAGAAGGCCCAGATCACGGCGAAGGACATAGACTTCATCTCTTTCGCTCAGGGCCCAGGGCTAGGCCCCTGTTTACGCACTGGGGCAACTTCGGCCCGTGCCCTTGCTAGCTACCTAAGGATCCCACTCGTTGGCGTCAACCACTGCATAAGTCACATCGAGGTTGGACGCTTAGCCACTGGCGCCAAGGACCCCCTTACACTCTACGTAAGCGGTGGAAACACACTAGTCTCCGGCTTCGAGTCAGGGCGCTACCGTGTCTACGGGGAGACCTTAGATATAGCGATCGGGAACTGCCTCGACACTTTCGCCCGTCTTGCAGGGCTTGAGTACCCCGGCGGCCCAGCTATAGAAAAGTTCGCCTTACAGGGATCAAAACTCATTCCACTCCCCTACGCCGTCAAGGGGATGGACATGAGTTTCAGCGGTCTCCTCACCGCTGTAAGCAACGAGTTCAAGTCAGGGAAGCACAGCATCCCCGACCTCTGCTACAGCTTACAAGAGACGGGCTACGCGATGCTAGGTGAGATAACAGAGAGAGCCCTCGCCCACACAAAGAAACCTGAACTCCTCTTAACCGGCGGTGTCGGCGCCAACAAGAGGCTCCGCAGCGTAGTCAAAGAGATAGCGGAGGAGCAAGGCGCTCAACCATACTACGTCCCGATAAGCCTCGCCACCGACAACGGTGCCATGATCGCTTGGACTGGCATACTCGCCTATAATAACGGCGTTAGGACCCCCATCGAGACAAGCTACATTAACTCTCGGTGGAGACTAGACGAGGTGGAGATACCCTGGCGCTGACCCTAATAGCCAAGGGGGCGGAGGCGGACATCCTTCTCGACCCCGACTGGAACGGGAGGAAGGCCATCCTTAAGCGCCGAGGCGTCAAGAAATACCGCCACCCCGAAATCGACCGTGAGGTCCGTAGATATAGGACCCTCCACGAGGCCGACATGATCCACAGGTCCAAGGAGGCAGGGGTCTCCACCCCCCTAATATACCAGCTCGACCCTAAGGGCGCAACCATAGTCATGGAATACATTGAGGGGGTGAAGATCAAGGACGCCGTTCCCAGCCTCACCCTCGAAGAAAACCGCGCCCTTTTCCGACTAATAGGCGAGGATGCTGGGAGACTCCATCGCGCCGCCCTCATCCATGGCGACCTCACCACAAGCAACATGATCAAAGCTGGACACCGTGTCTTCTTCATAGACTTCGGCCTCGGCGAGGTCAGCAAGGAGGTTGAGAAGCGCGGCGTAGACTTCAACCTCATGGTCAGGATGCTCGCCAGCACCCACTACACCATCATGGAACCGCTACTGGAGTCCTTCAAGGAGGGCTACCGCAACACAATGGGCTCTGAGGCCGAGGAGGTATTCCAGCGTGCAGACGAGATCAAACGCAGGGGACGCTACATTGACAAAGAATAAGATCTGGTTAGCCACCGGCAACAG
>CAZIKD010000003.1:0-22504 GCA_964539725.1 uncultured Candidatus Bathyarchaeia archaeon
ACTGTCGTCCAATTGATGTCCATAATAAGCCCACCTAGCCCCCAGAAGCCCTAGAACAAGGCTGGAGGCCTCTTGTCGTACATTTCCTTATCCCTGCGGCGTTCATGCCATTTCTCCCTAATAAGAAAGGCCACAAGCCAAGGAATAGAAACTATGGCCAAGCAATAGAGAACAAGAACAGTCCTAAAGTCTAGCAATGCTCTCCTAGCCTTTCCCTTATCATTGACACAATAAGAAGAGGAATTATAGCCACAGCCAATACGCAAAGCAAGAAGGCCGTCATTCTAAGAGACATATACCTCATCTTGCCAATATGCCAGTCACCTTATCCCGTTTAGCTTCTCTAGCTATAGCCCACTGTTTGACCTTTGGGCAGGATTTGTTATCAAAAGCATCTTTCCCATGCTTGCTACACAGCCTCAAATACAGACCTCCCCAAGGAGTGCCACAGGTATCAGGCTCAACACATCCCTCTATTTCACAACAATACCCTTCGGCATCAGGCAAATAATGAGGGTCTTCCCATCCTAACGCCTCGAAGGCACTCTCTAAAGCACCCAAGCCACCTGTGTGAATTACTGGCAGCTTGTTCTTTACCCCTCTATACCCAAACTGCCACACCATCTCTTCAAGAGCTTCTTTATAATCCACCATCTACCCTCCCTTTATTTACGTTTCTTTTTGTTGTGATGTGCTATACTCCCTTTCCCTATATAGGTATATCGCTGCCCTAGCATATTGGCATGACGACGACAATAAACCCTATGAGGCGGGAATATACTTCTATATGTCCCACTTGCCTTACACCGCTTGCTAGCCTTTGTGGTATATGCACATTGTGACATATCTCACCTCCTTTTATGGCTTGCTCACATAATCGACCAGCGACTGCCTTATCAGTTCGTCCAGCGTCGCCTCGCTCATCTCCATGTCAGCCCACAATTTCCTGAAAGCCTCACAGCCCCAGAAGTAGTCCTTGATTTGCTCCTGAGACCAGCCCATGCCAGCATACTTCTTGATGTCCCTCGGCAAGCCAGCATCTTCTAGGAGATTCTTGCGAAGCACGGCGATGGTAACACCAGGCATCCTCAGAAACTTTCTGATGCCCGCTACTTGCTGCTCAAGGCTCATAGATTCGACCTTCTTAGCCAAAGTCTTGTCATAGACCTTCTCGGCCATCCTTGATACTCTGTTTAGAACCTTCTCACTTAGTCCGCTCAAACCTTTCCTCCTTTTTGCCATGCTCTGCCCCGCCGTTGGCATACTGAATCCTCACGTCAGCCATAGGCTTAGTCAGGTCATAAAAGAACACAATATACCTGTTGCCCTTGCGGTACTTTCTCGTGAACCTCTTGACCTCCTCTGGGGCAAAGTGGAATTGTCCATAAGCATTGTCCTTGCCGTTGTGGACTAGCTCCCATCTCTCGTGAGTCCAGAAATACTCCTCTAGGGCACACATCCACCAAGGCTTCTTCTCTTTAACTTGCATAATACACCTCACATTGTTGCAACAACTTCTCTGAATATGTAGCTCGTATCGACCTTCGAGCTTGACGCTGCCCCCGCTAGTGTCCACATATAAGGGGCAAGCAATGTCCACACAAAGGGCTGGAACACGCCAAACAGAATTAAGGACAGGAATCCATACTTCCACTTCGTTCTTTCAATCCCCGCTATCATGGCCACGAACCAAGCCACCGCTGCGGCTGGCCCCAATTGGTCGGTCACCAATAGGCCGATAAAGTGAGGTATGTGCCCGCCCTCTAAAGTAATCTGGTTCGTCAAGTCCATCCCATATCCCAAAGGAGAAACAGGACGCTGCAATCTCCAAGTCGTCAGCCAGCGTATATCCGTTGATTCGTCCAACAGAATCGCCCTTTGCTCCTCAGTTATCTCGCCGTCAGTCATGGCGACATAAGCCCCATCCACCATGTCAAACGACCTCTGCCACAAAACTTGAGTAATGCCTGCTACCGAACAGACCACCATCAAGAATCCCAAAGCCCCCAGGGGCAAGGCTATCTTGATGCCCCAATCCCTTCTAACTAACACCACAAGCCCGATAACAGCGACATAGAATATCGCCTCTGGCGCACCCGTAAAGAACAAGCCCGTTATGACAAAGCCCGCAAGCCACCATTGATGCCTTCTAGAACTCACAAGCCAGCCGAAAACAAGTATCTCGGAGGCCGTTGCGTAATTGTTAAACAGCCCCGAATTGCCCGTATGCCGATTGATGATGGCCGAGACGACTATGCTTGCAGCCCCGACCATCACGACTGGCATAAAGAAGCTCAAAGCCCGCTCGCCGTAGATTCTTGAAACAAGGTACAGGCCAAACATACTTGACATGAACAAAGCCCCTGCCAGAGAATCAAGGTCGTGGCAGACAACCGCCCTCAGAATGGCCGAACCTGATATGACTACAAGGGGAATCCACAGGAACTTGTCGCCGAAGCCGACCTTCTTGATTTCGCCCCACCTATGAAATAACATGAACAGAACCACGCCCAACAGAATCGTCGTCCCTATCTGGGGCAAAAAGACGTACTTCAGTAGGGGCTGGCTCTGATAATGTGCAATGAATAGCAACAGCCCGATGCACAACAGAATTGGGATTCTGTTTTCCTTAATGAACTTCATAATATATTCTCTATCTAACTTTCTTTGGTGTACGATATACTGCCCATCCTTGTGGTAACTTAATCACTCGTGCCGCGTAACCCCACTCACGAAATTCACTCGCTGCCTTAACTGCTCTAGACTTTAGGTCATAGATGTTTAGGCATTGATAAGTTCGCCCTCCCAACTTCCTAAATGATTCCATCATATACTTGCGGTGCTTCATAATTCACCTCCTATTGTTGCAACAATTCTACATAACGCCTGTCTCCCCGAATTTCGACCTCAACTTTCGGGGCTGAAACTTCTCCTCTTTTTTATTCCCAAAGCTGCTCATGTCCTCGCCCTCCCATTCGTCGCCCGCAATGTCGCTTGGTATAGGCTTCTCCCTCGTAAGTGCGGGCAACAGAACAAAGGTTATCACCATGCCCATGCAGACCCAGAACAAGCCCATGTACACGTCCGTGAACTCCAGAGGGCTTGTGCTGGTCGATGTCTGGTAAGATAGAAGCCCCAAGAACAGCCAGAAGGCCGACGCCACATAGGCAAAGAACCCCTGACGCTTCCACGAGTAGCCCAACGACAAGCCAAGGGCAAGAACAGCCACCACTATGAATAGCATTGTCCTGCTCATAAAATCACCTCCCGCCGTGGGAGCTATCAAATCGTCCCACGACCCGTCTGGCAGTTGCGACCACAACCTATAATAGACAGGCTCCGATGCTGTTGCCAGACTCGTATAATGTACAAAACTGGTGGCATTGCCGTAATACGCTAAGAATCCGTCGTTCCTACTGGTTGGCGCACCACCCCACTTTGCCCGAATCATCACATTCGTCACGTTAGAGCCCATCAGCCAAGTCAAGCCAACCTCATAGTCGCTGATATAGGTCGCCGCCAGGCCAGTTGTGACAAAGACCTTCGGGTTAGCCGTAACCGTCACCGACACGCTTCCAGCGGACACGAGGCCAGTTGTTGCAACAATTAACATCGCAACCAGCAATGCCACGCAAATCAATCTTTTCATAGCATCTTAATAAGCCACCGTTGGTTGTAGGCTATCCTCAGAACCAACGGGTACTCGTAATTCACAGTGACCAATCTTTGGGCCGACTCGGTCAGCCCGCCGATGGTGAGACCTCTATCCGAAGGGTCGTAAGTCTTAATGAACGGGGCATCGCTTGTCAATTCCGACCTCACATCTATCACTGCCGAAACATCGTTGCTCAATAGGGGCTGGTTCAGAGTAGCCACGACTTCATCCTCGCCTGAGTCCGTTGTGACAATGAACTGGTCTTCAAAAACCTCAATCTGCGCCCCCGTTGCGGAGATTCTGAACTCCCACTGGGCAGGCACTTTTGTTTTCTTTGGCACCAAAAAGTGAATCTTGACGACCTCGGTATCCATTCTTTCAAGACGGATTTGCGAGGTGTCCAGAGTAACCCAGCCCGAAGCCTGTATTGGGGAAGGCTGATAATACTGTCCCGTGTCGCCGTCCAACTGGGGCAAAGTCGTGGCCTCGTAAGACAAAGTAACAAGTCTTTCGGCATCGTCCCCATTGTGGATAACTAACGCACCCTCGATGCCCACGCCCGTCATGTAGTTTATCCTCACGTCGGCCAAGGCTATGCCCCAAGTTGTCCGATTCTCGCATTGTGCCACCGCCTCGTCTATGACCAACTGCGACAGCTTAACTTCAGTGGGCTGGCTTGAATCGTCCTGCCCACGCAACATAGTAAAGACTAAGACGCCCACAACTGCCACCACTATGAGTCCGATTATCACTCTTTTATCCATATATTCCTTTTAGCAGTCTAGTGGCTTTTCACCTTATCAGCCTGCCTGCTGGCTTTTCACACAGTAGCTTTGTTCACTTAGGCCTTCGCTGCGGTTATAGTTAGCGTTGAGGTCGAAGGGGTACTGCCCGCCCAAGCATCCGTCTGCGTCTCCACCTGAATTGCCCAAGCTATGTCCGCTCCGCCTGCCGCCGTGCTGGTGTACATCGCGGTAGTCGTGCCTATATTCGCAACTTCCTTGACGACCTTCTTGTCGGCATAAGTCATCCCCTCATAATAGGAATACGCGCCATAATTCGTCGCCCCATTTGAGCCGTCTTCGGAGTTGGCCATGTTAGCACTGCCACCAGCAAAGTCCTCCATCGTGACCTTCAGAGTGATGTTGACCGAACTAGTATCTGTCAGGCCAAATCGACAGTCGGCAGCCACTACAGTTTCGCCAGGTGCAGTTACATCACTTGCCTTGGCTGCACCTATTGCGTAGTAAATCGTGTCCGTAAGAATCATGGCGTCGCCCTTGACCCCGTTAATAGTCCACGTGCCAGGGGTATTTGCTATGGCGATGTACGAAGGCGTGGCCGTAACTGTCACGTTCTGGGAAGTACCAGCCACCATCGGAGACACAAGCCCCACTGTTAAGAGAACCGCTACCATAAGGCCAATTACAATCTTTTTCACTGTTTTACCTCCTTCTTATTTATTTTCTCAAAAGCCTACATCGACCCTCGGCATAAACCATCATAGTTTCCTACTGACACGTTATGGGGCCTGGTATCAGAAGACCATACGGAAAACCAGGCCACGGTATTCTGTAGACAGTTACGATGACACCCTTTTGGCACTTGGCATTAAACGAAATTAGGGTGACACCCACACCAAGTATCACCGCCCATATTGGTGCAGCGAACCAGCCCGTTGAGCCGACCCAGAGAGCCAGTGCCCCAAGCCCACCAGTGGATAAAACCGCTCCCATTTGAATACACAGGCTATTGCTGAGATAGACCTTATACCCGTACCAGCAGGACACAAGTTTGGTGACACCGCCACTGGGGGCATTGAGCAGCACGGCATTAACTTGGTTTGCTGGACTCACACTAGCCAACACTGGCTGTGCAACTAATGTCAAGGCAGCCACGAGCAGTATTATACTAAATATCATCTTCTTCATATTTTGCACCTCCTACTTGTTCATTATCATAAGCCTACATCGACCATCGGCAGTCATTAACTAGAATAGGCCGCTGTTATAGTTACCGTTCCCGTTTTGTCGTTCCCATCGTCATAATCCGTTGGTGTCCATATCTTCAAGCCCCACTGTTGGCTAGAATCCACAGTTAGATTCTCAGCTAGATAATTGTAAGGGCTATTTAATTTCACGATTATCGTATAGTTACCCCCACTCAACCCCACCTTCAAACCATAAACCATATCGCTAGGAGTCGCCGTGTCTGAAAGCTCCCATGTAAATCCACTACCCGTCATATTTGACCCGCTTATGCTTATGTCCACCTCGCAATTCCCATCGTTTGTGGTATTGAAACACGTCAGCCCAGTCTCATATGTGGAAGCCGAGTCCACAAGCTCAAAGTCCCAAGAGGACGGCGTATTGGAAATAGAAACCACCCTGGCCGTGACCGTTATCGTGATTGTGGGATTGGCCGCCCCTGTTGTTGCAACAACACTGAAGGTCAACAATAGAGCCACTATCAAGGTCAGGGCTATTCTTTTCACTTTGTCACCTCCTCATTTATTTTCATAAGCCTACATCGACCTTCGGCGGTTATTTAGCCAGCACGTTGATACACTTATTAAAAGCGTTCTCTCCGCAAAAGGTTCTCCACACTTCATACCAGCTACTACTGCTAGTAAAGTCCATTGAAGGTTCGACCCACAGGTCCCCTTCGGTGGTCCTAAACTTGACTTGTGTATGGAATCCTTCTCCTGTGTAGACCCAAACTATGCAGCCCTCTATTCCTTCGTTATAGGCATTCCACCATAAATCGGCTGCAAACTCCTCGCACATATACTTGCCCACAATGTATTCATTCTCATTTGTCTTGTCATGCGCCAGAAAATCCAATATCTCATCCCTGTGTCTCGGGCTAACACTTGTGGCATTATACGACTCCCCTTGGTATCCTTCAGGCCGCTTAACTTGCGCCTCAGCAGATACACAGCCTAGTCCAATTATGCCCAAAGCCGCCAGTAATAAGACAAGTATTTTCATCTTCATGCTGCACTTGCCACCAAAGTTACCGTTCCTGCCATCTGCTGACCATCATACCCACTCAGGGAAGTGGGCATATTAAGTGCCAATGTCCAAGCCTGAGTTATACCTTCTGCTAGTCCACTTACGAGTGTATTGTAAGTCGCTGTTTTCTTGACTATCACACCAAAGACTACACCGTACTCCTTGAACATAAAGTCACTAGTGTTATCACTAGACCAAGATGAGCCACTATCAGTAGAATCTTCATAGCAGCCACCAGAATATGAACCATCACTCCCATCATAGAGCCAGCCAAGAGTATTGGAACGGTCTCCCTCCAGTGCTCGAACTACGATAGCGTACTTGGTAGATGCAGTTAAAACTGCTACATTATTAAATGTTATGTCTCTCCATTCTTCGTCAGTACCCCCTGGAAGCGTATCTCCGTCTGTTGTTCCTACGCATAAGTCCGTACCTGTTGGATGGTTACTTCCGTCAACTGCCTTTATACTTACCGTAACTGTGCCTGGGTATCCTTGCGACCTGCGTAGAAGCAGTGAGACCCCAACTATTGTGTGACTAGTGCTCGGTGTAAAGGTCTGCGCACCCCACCACGACGTCCTAATAACACGTACCATACTTTCACCAGTACTATAATTCTCGTACAGTGTCTCTGTATCAGTACTTGCCTTCAATCCATAGATGTTTTCGTCTGGTGTTGCCGTATCAGACAACTCCCAAGTGTCATCACCGCCCGTCAGGTTTGTCCCCTGAATCGTTATATCTACTGGGCAGTCTCCCGTGTTGTTCAAGGTAAAGTAACCTATGGACGTAGCAACGGTGGTACCCAATGCGAGGATACCGAATCCATAATTATCAGGCGTACTACTTATTCCAGGACTACCCGTAGTCACGCTCACTGTTGTCCCATAGCCCGTTCCCGCCGAGTTTATGGCATATGCCCTTACCCTATAGGTGACATTGCAGGTTAGCGAGCCTATGGTCTTAGTGTAGGCCCCAGTTCCGAAAGACCCCGTATCATACGCTGTACTATTCGCTGTGGTAGGGTCTCCCGAGTTTCCCACCATGTAGCAGAAGCCTCTTGTAGTTGCATTAGCCCCGCCTGTAGCAGTTATATTCCCGTTGCCTGTGAAGTTAGTGCAGTAGATATTTGTGGCTGCTTGGGTAGTAACAGTGGGAGCAACTATTGATACAGGATTCAACGCTACAGCGAAGGCGTGCTTCTGCTCAAGTTGAGCTGATAATGTGGCCTCCATAGTACCAGTTGCTCCAGACCCACTCCATACCATAGAACAAATCTCAAGCCAGCGACTTGAATCTGTACTACCTACATCATCATCTTCTACCCAACCAGTTGTTGGAACTGAAGGTTTTGTAAATGTTTTGCTTGTACCAGAAACACCAGCAGCCCAGAAAACAAGAGGCGAATTAGCCGCTGATACTGTCATTGAGGCAGCCCTAACAGCAGTACCCAATGTTCTGTAACTAGTATTAGATACCACATCTATTGGGTCAGCAGGGTCAAAGTCCCCGCCTGTATAGCAAGAACAAACTGCTCTTACTGTTACAGACGTACTGAATGACCAAGTCCAACTAGCAGGCTCACTTGATGCAATTTTGTAATAGAGATAATATCTATCGTAAGCCCCCGCATTATAGTATTCACCTAATAATGTCCATCCGCTAGGAACAGAGTCAACAGTCGGAGCGCCACAGCTAATCAAACAGAACAGAATATCTCCATTAACTGTCCCTGTAGGTTTAGCCACAGTTATGTCATAGGGCGCAGTAAATAGAAAACTATTGTCATAATATGTCTCTGTTCTAGCTGTAAAGCTGGGGTCGATGGTTACGGGGAAAACAGCAGTTTGAAGCCAACTGTACGGAACTCTTAATCCATACTGTACCTTACCAGCCGATACCTTGACGTAATAAACAGCACTACAAGTTGAGTTAGCACTATCCCAAGCAATTGGAGCCAAAAAAGAAAACACTGTCTGATTAGTGGTAATGTCCTTGAAATCTACCGAGCTATTAGTGGTGAAGGTTTTATCAGGGTACTCAATCCCATCGGCCCAAACAGAAAGCCCCGAATCCCAAGTAAGTTCACCAGTGTACTCCAAATATGAGTCGGCTATCTTCCCGTCATTGTAGGGCAACTGGGACAGGACAAACACTTCTTTCACGCCAATGGAATAAGCCCTGTACTCAACTACTGTGTTGAGAAACGCATTGGGATAGGCTACCTTATTGTGCTCATTGTCTGACTGGGTAGTTGCAGTGCTTGGCAGAACAGCCCCTATTGCCTTATTTTTAGTACCGCCGGGGGCAGACCATTGCATCTTCCCACCAGACAGATAGTAAGTAAGAGTGTGGTTTGCATAACTGAAGCTAACACCTGACCCACTATTGATGTTGCTAGGGAGAGTGAATTTGTAAGTATCTCCTGCTACAAAGCTAGTATCTTGTGAAGAAAAGTCAATTTGCGACCAACCAAAACCTAGGCGTATTGGAGATTGGGATAGTTCCTGTGCCTGAGTTTGCCCAGGACTAAGGCTGATACTTAGTAGCCCATCAGTGTCAATAGACACCTGCATCGGCAAGAATGTCAGCACAAGGGCAGCGGCCAGGGCTATGGCCGTTATTGCCGACCAGAGCTTAAGCGACTTAAGCCAACGTGCCTTACGAACTACTCTTGCCATTCATCTCCTATTGTGACACACGCCTTACATATCCCTCGTTCATCATGCGCCTCAAAAGCTCCTTCGTGTCCTCCTCCTTCCAGCCCAACCCCTCGCAGATTTCCCGCAAGGAACTTGTACCATTGTCGTCAAGATATGAAAGAACCTTCCAGCCCTTGCCCTCGACTCCGAACTCCTCCGCCTTCAATTTTCCGACCTCGGTCAGCCCATAAAGACTCCTCTTGCCAACCTTCGCCTTCGGCTTGAACTGCTGTATCACGTCTCCTATCGTTGTCATAAGCCCTCCTATTGTTGCAACAATTCTACTTCTTCTATCGCCCTCTTACCCACACTTTGTAGGGATAAGCACCACCACCCGCAGTTACCCTCACTTTTACGGCTTGCCCCGATATACCGCGTTTACGAAGTCCCTTGGCATAAGCCTCTGCCATTGCTTTCGTGGGGAATGATTGGATAAGCCTATATTTCTCCCCCTTAAACACCCTCGATACTATTCGTGCCACTGTTTCACCTCCTTAAAAGTGCATATGCTTAGTCTTGTATAAGCTAAAAAAGTTTTTCCCACCTAGAAAATCCCTCGCTTCCATGCCGTCTATCGTGAACACAAGCGGCTTCATTAACACATTCGATACCACAAAATCAGCCCCAGCATAGACTCCCCGTATAACAACCGCCTTGCACACATTGGGAGTCATTGTTTGCTTGCAAAATGCCCTCAGTTTGGCATATTCCAGAAACGCCTTCACGTCAATCTCGTTCTCCTTAACGTGCGTGCCCATCGTTAATAAATCAAGATGCCTCCAGACCGTCCCCAAAGTTCCCATAAACTTATTCGTTCTGGCCATAGAATTGCGGTTGTAAGCCACCTTTTTTAGCTCACTGATGTAATAGACCTTCTTATTGAATATGTCGTATCCCTCGCCCTCTAAAAGCCACGTCACAACAGCCTCTTCCATGAACTGTGCCAACTCGCCCTTGTCATTTGAGTTCTCAATCCCACCAACCCTTAGACACTTCGCAATCTCCGTTATCTTGCCTATTATCGTGGCCGTGTTCATTAAAGTGTATTCCCCGAAAGCCCTCTTCGGTAAGAAGTCGAGGATAATTCCCCGCCCAAAGATGTATTTCATCAACGCACAGGTTGAAACAGCAAACAAGTCCTTCCCACCACCAGGCTCGCCCGAAATGAGCATGAACCCACGAGAGATTGTTGAAAGCATATCCGCAACCTTCTCAGCATACCATGACAACCCTTCCCTTCGGGGAAAGTCCGAGAAGTCGTCATCATCGTCGGCGAACTGAAGTTTCTCTATCGGCTTTCGTTCCAAAATGTCTATCGCCATTACAATCCTTTGCCCATGTTGGCTTCCTCAAAAGCCGCACCCTCGGCCTTGTTCTGCTCCTGCTGCAAAGCCAATTCAGTGGCCTTGTCCCGTAATTGCCCTTGTACACTGTTCAAATGGTCGTATATCGATTCCCTGCGGATTTGCCCCAAAGACATCGTGCCATTCTGGACATCCTCATCTAAAATCGCATGACAGGCATCCGCCAGAGAGAACGGGTCAACCATCCTCAAGGATATTCTGGTAAACCTCCGCTTCTGATTCGTCGGCGTGTCATAGACCATCTTGGCTGCAATGACGTTCGCCTGATTAGAGCCATCACGTTTCTTTTCAAGCTCCTCAAAACGGTCTTTGACTTCCTGCTTGAACCCGCCAAGTTGCTCCGTCAGTATGGAAGATACTTGCTCGGCAGTCAGGTGTCCGTTGCCCTCAGTTTCCTTTTTCTTTCCCTTCTCCATGTTTCACCTATTGTTGCAACAACTTATAAGAGGTCATATCACTCCTTACAGTATTTAGTTGGGACGCCATGTAGCATAGCTCTTCCCCAACCTCCAGGCTTTGTCCATCTCTCTGCTCCGCATCGAGTACAAATTCTTTGCCCAAAATGTCTCCCTTTTCTCCAGTTATGCTTTTTTGCCATTTATATCCCCTCCCTTATCTTATTCCAACAATTATCCCCCAATTTTACCAGTGGCAATCAATATGCCAACTATGGTCGCCAAGATATTCGCCCCCAACAGAATAAGGACAATCGTTGGGGCTTTGGGATTTGTTAATAATTCCATAAACTGCTTCTGTCTAGCCTCGGCCTCCTGAATCCTGATTCCGAGGTTTTGAGCGTCCATCTCCCTTGTGTGCGCTTGGGCATCAGCAGCGGTAAGTTCAATTCGATATTTCGGCCTGACTATAGGTTCAGGATTGTTCTCCCACCAAGACTGTTTCCGAATCGGAACTTGCGTCCAACCCATGCCTAGAAACGGTCTTGAAGGATACTTGTCCCACTCCGTAATGATGGTCTTTAGAATGGAGATTCGTTTTACTTCTGCCTCACCCCCGCCATTTCCACCTTTGCGAATAGTTTGAGCCTCTTGTGCATTCACTCCCGCCATAGCACCAACTAAGGCAACTTGTACTCCTGTATCGTCCTCCTTGATTCGAGGCAACATATAATCCCCCTTTCCAACCCTCACCCAACCATCTGGATATGGCCTTACAGCCTGTCTATAAGGCCAACCCGTTTCCGTCTTGATTTCAGCCAAGATTTTACCTCTTGCGTCTGTTTCGTTTTGGCCTCGTTTGGTAATCCCAACTATGAATACTATTGCTATACCTATACCAAACAGGCCAACCGCAATTATTATGTTAGTCCACTGCCCGAACATTATTCAGTTCTCCTTCTAATGCGACCTCCTTATTGCCCCAGATTGGGGCTTAACAGCCTTTACACCTCTATGAAAATAACCCAACCTCCCTTACGCTTCATCATTCTTGCCCTACGACCATGTGTGCGATACCAATAGAGTTCGCTTTCAGCCTCCCGTTTATTGTATAAAACACCTCCTGTCTTATATTTCTTCCCATTGAAGACCCGTGTCGTAGCCTTGCTATCTTTATGTATAAGCAAGCCCATTTAGCACCTCCTCCATACATTATAACATAACATTGTATCGACCACTTACTTTACGAACTTGAACATCTTTGTCCCGCAGACGGGGCAAGTCCCCTTGACGGCGTTTCTTCCGTTGGGCATCTTCACCTTCTGGGGGATCTTAACTTCCCGTTCCCGTTTGCACTTCATACAATAGGCTGTCATGTTTCACCTCCTTTCACTAAGATTTTCCTAAAAGTTGTTGCAACAATTCGACCTTATCCAACTTTGTATTTCGCCCTTTTGACCATGTCTTGAACGGCCGTTCCCTTTTCAAGCCTGATATAATTCAGCTTCGCCTTGGCATAAGTCCTGTCCCTCGTTTTCAATGGCACGACCTCAAAAGGTATCCCCTGCATTTTGCCGATTGCGTCCTGATACGCCTCATTCTCAGAGTTGTAAAACCCCAAAACAATCAAACGTCCGCTCTCAGGTTCGGTTGCCCAAGCCCACCAGTAGTCCCTCAGAGTGAGGGGATTATGCCCATTTCCGCTCATGCCACTACCCTCTCGCTCTTCCTTGCGACTTTGTGCCCATTGCCTCTTTTCCTCGCCACCCTCATTGGGGCAGTTGCAGGTATGCTCATGCCCCTTGTGGGGATATTCAACGACTTGCCCACTTTTGTCTCCTCGCCATGCCCTGTGAAGCTAATCTTCTGCCCATAATCCGAAATGAGGATGTCCACGACTCCTAAATCAATCGAAACGGACTTCGGCACTTTCGCTTTTGGTTCGCCTATCATCTGGATGGTCTTTTCGGGGGTCGTCTCCTCGGCGTATTTCGCCCCCAAAGGCGGATAAGAAAGGCTTATGGGCACTTCTTGAGTCCAGGGCGGTGGGATATAGTACCACTGTGGTTTCAGCCCCGTTTTCCGCTTCAACTTGCCCATCGCAAAGGCTATCGAACCCTCAGGGACACCACTACGTTTCTTGTCTTCCTTAGTTTCCTCTATTTTCTCCTGCTTAGGATACTGTTTCCTTGGCCATTCCCTCGGAGGCCGTCTTTCGTATCGTGTTTGCCTTTGATATCTCTGGTGCCTTTCGTATCTATCTTGCCTCTCCTCTCTACTATAATAGCGTTCAGGGGGCTTTGTCTGCTTCCCCCGTTCCTTTCTTACAACGCGTTCTGAAACAACTCTTACCTGCCTCTCCTCCAGGGTAGGACGTCGCAACTCCTCCCTAATCCCAGAAACACTAATCCTCTCTCCACGTGGTTCGCCCGACATGGCTCTGTATGTTTGCTCAATGCTTCTCTGTAGTCTATCAGCATCAACCTTGCCCATCCGTTTCATGGTGCTATTGATTATGACCGCCCTCCTCAGAAGATTGTCCCTCAGCCCCATTGTCAGCCTGTTCACCTCGTCCTGGGCATCCTGTAACAAAGGCACAAGCCTTGCCATTGTCTTTTGAGAAGCAACAGTCCTCGCCCGTTCCGCACTCCTGAACTGACGTAGCAAATCCTCAACCCTTTCCTCAGCATTCATTAGTTTTTTAGCATCGGGGGCCAAGTCAGGAGCAATCTGTTCAATCCCCCTCAGCCACGTTCTCTTTTCAAGCGTCGGCACAAATATGTCTCTCAGCGTATTCCAGAGACCCTCCACCTGCAATTTTCGTAGTGTCAAGGTGGAAGGAGCTTTGGCCCCGATACCAATATCCACATCAGCCCCCAACGCCTGCGCATAACGAGCCCACTTTTGATAGCCCTTCCCCCCGAAATCGTCCACCATTCGATACCAGAACAGCCTGGTCATCTGAGAAGCAGGAGTCTGCACGTTTATCCCACCGACTGGGACATACTCAAACTCGGCCAAGCCCAGAGGGGGCTTTTCTTTTATCCAATCCAGTGGGTCAAGGTCAACTGCCTTCCTCCACAACCCCTTGTCCAACCACTCGACTATCACCCCCTTCGACGTGACAGTCGCCCGTGTGGACTTGTCCGTGAGCATATTGATAATATGAGCCAACTCATCCCCCATAGCTTTCGTTGGCTTGGGAACGGCGATGTCAAAATCAGCAGTCGTTAATTTGCCCTTCGTGAACACTACCTCGGAGCCTCCGCCAATAAGGACAGCATCCCTCGTTTGTCTCAACCACCCAACAATGCCCTCTATTGCCCTCTTGGGGACTTTCGTTACCCCCTTCTCTAGAATTTTCACTACGTCAACTGAATCGTCAAGCATAACAGGATACTTGGCAAGCTGCCTCGTAAGTTCTAGGCTCTTCTCAAACCAATCCTTGCTGACAATCTGCATAACAGGCATCTCTATCTTCCTGCCAATGTCACGGGTAGCGAGCATCAACGGTTTCCCATTCTTATCCAAGACAGGTATCAATCGGGTATCCTTCGTCAAAAAGCCCTCATCCTCAATCCACTTCGCATACTGCTTGAACACTGGATACAATTCGTCAGTCTGACTTCCTTCCTTGAAAGCCGCCCACGCCAAACTCTCCAACTCGGTCATGCTCTTAGCCTTTGTGGCTGATTCAGGCAATGCGGATACTCCATGCGTCTGAATCAGCACAAAAGCTGGCTGAAGTTTTGTTTTACCCACCACGATATTATCCATCCCAACCACTTTTACACCCTCTGGAATATAGCCAATTAGCTTGCCCTTTGCCTTGCCCAGTATCTCGCCTGTGGCATCCTCAACCATGCCCTCCTTGTTGATAATCCCCAATGAGCCATCCACATACTCATTCACCCCCTTGTAATACTTGCCTATCAATGCACCATCTTCTGTCCAGACTCCCCCTGTTTTGATTTGTCCCACAACTGCGCCCGCCTTGTCCACGACCTGCCCATTCTTGCTAAATCTGAATATCGTATTCCCTTTGAGGTCAGTTAGTTTCTCTCCAATTCTTAGTTGCCCCTTTACGATGCCCGCATTGTCAAGCAGCTTACCAGTATCGTCAATCATCCCCAGTAATTCGTTTTTCCTAAAAACGTAAATCATCGACTGCCCCGTCGCCGAGGACTGGTCTAATCCCAGGAGAGCCTGGTCTGCCGTATAGAGTCCCTCCTTGCCAATCTGTATTCCAGCACCTTTGAACTGTGCCCCAAACGGAGTCGCATGGAAGGTTATATTTGGAACACCCTCTTGGAATCCTGTTGCGCTGAACTTCAATTCCCCAAAGCCTTTTATGTCAACAACTCCCGAGGATGCCTTGCCCTCGGTAATCAACTGAAACTGCTTGGCCATCGCCTTTTGGGTTTCCAACGCCTCATTGGGACTGCCAGCCAGAACCTTGGCTATGGAAAACCCATCCTCGTATGTTCCCCTCCAAACGCTCGCTATTGGGAGGGTCTTTGCCTTGAAAAGCATTTCAAGGGGACTAACCACAAGCATCCCCAATCCCTTAGCCGTCTGTAATGGATGCCTCAAAACTGCCCAAGGAGTGGTTACTGTCCCCCTCACAACCTCAAAACCCACCCTAGCAACCGCCCTTGATATGGACGACCCAGCTTTGACTAGCTTGGAAACAAGCCCAACGCCAGCAACAAGAATGAGGGCATCTGAGGCAGCCCCAAGCCCCACTTCCCATGTCGCATACTTATCAGGATGCTGCGCCATATATGCCGTCCCATAAGCAGGAATCATCGTTATGGCAGCCTCCCCAATGGCCTTACCAACCGCCTTCGTGTATTCGACTGGGTCTTTGTCAATCAGCATCTTTTGCTGGTCAAAAAAACCAGCATCTTGGAATTCAACGTTCCATTTAGCCTGTCCCAGTTCCTCGTTAGAAAGACCCATAACTTTCGTAATTGTGGAATCTGGCACCCCAGCCTCTATTGCCCCTGTCAGGTCTCCAGCACCTCCCTGCCGTGGCGACAAATAGGGAACAATCCTCCCGTAAGCCTCAGCAGACATATCACTGGGCTTATTCATTTTTACCCAAAGGTCGTAGATTTCAGGTGACCGATTTCTAACAGTTGGTTCTTTTAGCTCTTCTGGATAGTTAGCGGGCCACAGTTCATACCTACGCTGTTCCACCCAGTCTATAACCCTATTCCAGTCGTCCACAGCCCTATTGTAACCGTCTATGCCGCCTGTTCTATACGCTTCCTGTAGATAATCGGGCTCGGTTGCCAACTGCCTTTCAAACTCCCACTGAGACTCTTGTCTATCTTGATATATGGCTGTGTCAACTGCTCTCCAGCCCTTCTCTTGAGCTAATGACTTGTACTCTTGTGGAAAAGCCTCCCAATCAGTCTTGGGTACTAAAATGGGGTCGCCCCCCATTTCATCCTTAATTTCCACATAATCCACAGAGCTACCATCTTGAAGTGTAACCCTATACGCATCCAAACTATCCACATTCGGAATCTTGGTTGCCACACTCCCATCTTGAAGCGTAACGGAACCTTCTTTTTCTTCTAAGGGTCTTTCTTTCTTAGTAGGTGGCATACCCTTTGGCCCCATCTGCGTTGCAAACTCTACCCTGTATCCATTATCCCTCGCCTTAGTTTTGGCGGATTCCTTATCGAACGCCTCAACGGTTATGCTCTCGCCGCCACGTACTGCAACCTTGTAGGTGTGCAGTATCTTGTAGACAGCGCATCCACTTTGGCGGTTCTTCTCGTCCAAGGTCAATTCCTCAGCAGTAGCGGGAATTGTCACAAAAGAGGTTTCCACACCTGTGACGGGGATAGTTATGCCTGCTCCCGCCCCTATCCCAACACCTGAAACCGATGGGGGTTCCTGCCTTAGTGGAATCTCGACTGGAGGCATTCCCGCAGACAAATCTGGCAATTCAACTGACATCTTCCACGGTTCTGTGGAAGTCCTGTATCCCGCTGGGGACTGATATGCCTTGAGTGCTTCCTCTAAGCCAGCATACTGGGTCGCTGTGGCCGTGCCCCCAGGCTTTGTTATAAACTGCGCTGCCGCTTCAGGCGTCATGCCACTCTCAATAAGCAACTTAATGGCAGTTTCCCGTGTAATTCCTTCAGGTAACGTAACAGCCATCTTATCCTACCCTCCTGCCGACAAATACAGTCCATGCCAGCGTAATGACGAAAGCCCCGACCATCGCATAGTAGAACCACATTATTATCGCCAAGTCACCCGTGATAAGTGACGCTCCATCCTTGATGATATGAGGTAGGGTTGCCACAACAAACAGGATGGGAACGGCGATAAACGATGCCCAGCCCCAATCGTCCTGAATAGCAACGATGTTAAACCCGACAGCGTTGTTCATAGCCGCCGCTGAGGGGGTGTAAACCCTCGCACCTGCCAGATGGGACGCCGCCGTCGTGCTACCGTATCCTCTGGTACACGAAAGGAAAGCCGTGTCATTGAAGGACGTGTAGTAAACCTTCTCGCTGCCAATTATCACATAGTCCTCATAATAGAAATCGGTGGTTGTCAAAACAAGTAGATAGGTCTGGTTCGCAGTGACATTCGCCGATAGGTCTGTTGTGGTCGTGCCACCACCTCCCGCCATAATGCCAAGGCAAATGCCAGTCCCTAATAACATAAAGAGGAAAAAATGCGATGAGCTTATTCACTCATCGCACCTCCCTACGAATGCCCTCAATTTGCCCTCTACTGCATGGACATCCGTTCTCAATTCCTTATCCCAAATAACAAGGCAATCCCATCCAACTTCCTTATAGCATTTTATTGTCTCTACCTCGCCTCTAGCTTCACTCTGATGCCAATAGCTTCCAAAAAATTCAATTACCTGTTTCTTACCATTGACATTAACAAAGTCAGGGATTCGCCTATTCAAAGCAACCCCCAACCTATAATCCCCATTATATTTGAATCTGCTTGGGCAAACCTTCTCTATGATTTCACCCAATGCAATCTCCTGTTTATTAGGTTTGAGATTCAATGCCTCAACAAGAATAGGAGCATAATAGTTCTCACGCCATAGTCGCTTTACTATTTCGCTAAATACCTTATTGGGTTTGCCTCGCCTACTATCAGATAGTCGCTCAATAAACTCAGGGTGACTATTGATATAGTTTGTCTTTGACTCCGATTGCCTTGCCCTAGTCTCTTGCCCAACAACCCTATCAGCCATTTTACTACTAACGCTTGCCATTATCTCTGGATGTTCTGCTAGCATACGTTTCCGACTTTCAGACATCCGCCTTTTTGTCTCCTCAGACCTTTTATAACTGGAGGACGGTTGTGGCTTACCCTTCATACTACTTGGCTTGCCCCTTTTGGCCTCGGAAATATGGTTAGACCAGACAGGAGACCTAACCTTGCCAGTATTGCTTTGACTAATCTTTGCCTTCGTTTCTTCAGTCATAGGGCACAAAGCATAATGTCTCAATGCCCCTTGACGATGCGACTCCCTCACATCAGACCTCTGCATATAACTACAGTCTTTATTGATTGCAGACCTCCAAGCCGTCCCGCATGTCTCTAACCATGACCGAACTAGAGTATCCTTTCAATAGAACGGCCAGATATATGTCAAACGCACCGCCAAGCAGATTCCCAACAGCCACAATAATAAGCCCCATTTGTACCATCGGGGGGAAATTGCCAAAGCTTATTAGAACGCCCAATACAACCGTGAGAATCTGAGGGGCCAAGCCAATCGTTTGGAACTGTCTTCTAGGAAACATCTTATCAGATGTGGCCCAAAAGACAGGCCCAAAAGGAGTTCTGAGTTTTGCGCCAAACTTGACCTTCCCACCATATAGCCTGAAGAATAATCCGTGCATTCCCTCATGGAGAGGTATTGTTGCAACAACACACCCCAAGAACAAGAGAAGCCAGTTGACCATCCCAAATCCAACTATATAATCACCATAGATTATCCCAAAGGGCACCGAAAACACGAACGACCCCAAGAACCCCAAGAGGATGATGGCAACTTTTACCTTTCGTGGCATTGTGGACAGAGTTATCTTGGTCATACTGTTGGGCTCCTTTCACCGAGAATTATCGCAAGTGCCATGACCGCAAATATCAACGGAACCCAAAACGGATAAATCCCCATCGCATAGAAAAATGCCGACAAGCTTCCACCAGCAAGGGCAGTTATCATCAAATGGGGGAGTTTCCAATATGTCACGACCATTACTATCAGGACAATAAGCGACGCAAGGATAATCCACCACAACTGGACGGGGATGCCCGTATTGTCCGAAAACGCTTTCACAAGTGGGTAGAAGGGATTAGTCGCCAATGTCCCCACATCCCTTGTGTTGCCTGGATTCCCTGTCGGGCCAATCATATCCTGGGGTGGAGTGATTATGTCCTCTGGCAAGGTGATGTTCGCTGGAGCGTAATCCGAATAGAATGGGGACAACACAACGGAAACGCCCGCAGGGTTTGTGCCCCAGTGAAACTCACCATCTACCTCGCCAGTGCGGTTAGGCAAGGTTGTGCCTTCGATTATAGTGTTAGGCTGAAACCATACGACTTGGTAAAAGTCGCCAAGCCAAAACTGCTGCCACAAGAAACAAGGGTAGCCATCATTATAGAAAGAGCTTATAGCCCAAATTGTATCAAAGTCCCATCCAGCATCGGTAAAGGTCGATTCTGTCTTCATTTGGGTGGTAGTCTTGCCTGTACCCCCGTCTGAAACGGCTGTCCCTGATGTTTGAATGTCCCATAGACAACCAGGAAACGTGGCACCTTCATCGTAACCCACAAAGCCACCCTCACCAGTATTGGTTGCTCCTGTAGAATAGCAATTCGATAAGGTGCCACTAGAACTATATCCTATAAATCCTCCGACAGTTTCGGAAGCCCCAACGGCAAGGGCATCACCCCTAGCATAACAGTTACTTATTGTTTCCCAAACTCCCCCAGAAATAAACCCGCCCGCAGCACCCCACCCACTAGCATATGCAGTGGTGTATCCTATCGCAAAGCATTGGTCTATAGAACCATCATATGCAGCAAAAGCAAAGCCTCCAGCAAATGCATCTGAATCAGCAGAGGTCGCTGAAACCACCGCCGCACAGCAGCAATTAACGATTGTCCCATATTGCTCACCAACAAGTCCACCTGCCCTTGCTCCAGCCCCACCAAGAGCGCTCAGTGCCTCAACAAGCCCAGTAACATAACAATTACTTATTGTTCCAAAATTCAACCAAACTAAGCCAGAACTCGCAGCCCCTAAATAGACTCCATCCATAATACCCCACATATGGACGTCTTCAAGCCCAAGATTAGTTATTAGACCCACATTGTACTCGATAAAAGTAGCAGCTATATCATTATAAGTAGTTACATTCAGCCCAGTTATTTTATAGTGCTTGCCATCTAACGTCCCTACGAAAGGAGAGGTATTATTCCCGATGGGGATGAAACTAAAGCCAGAAGCATCTATGTCATTTGCAAGTTCATAATAAGCAGACAGGTTAAGGCCTATATCCTGCAAGTCGTTTATATCATATATCATATATGGGTCTTCCGCTGTCCCGCTTCCTGTCATAGCAGAGATGGGCTCAGGAATCAGGGCAAACACTGACACCCCAACGATGCTTAGAATCATTAAAAGGTTTACTATCCTTTTCATGTAACTACCCACTCGCCATAATAGTAGACATATGGAACCTTCTCAAACAGAACCCAGTCGTCCCCTGTGTCTATGATGGATGATGCCGATGTCCTATCCGCTTCAACATCGTCAATCGTCATCCACATTTCAGCGCCGTCGCAATAAACCATAATTGTTACGTCCCCCAACGATACACCGCTAGCAGTAAGCGAATACCCGCCATCCACGCTGAAAACCAAATCCCCCCCCGCCACTTCAAGGCTCACCGCTCCATCTTTATATATCACGAGACTGTCAGATTCTAGGTAGCACACGACCCCGAAAGCGTAGACATTGCCAGGTTCCAAGGCATCATCATCGGGGATGGTCACATATCCCTCGTATCCCGCAATAACAGGGAAATTTTCAATTAGAGGCTGCCCAGTATAGAGAATGAACCGAGAGGAACTACTTGCCGACAAATTCCCGACCCACAATAATCTATCCTCGGCCAGCATATGTGGGAGGACATTGTAATTAGAGTTCGTAACCCTCGTGTCCGTCCCATTAGCTGTTATGTAACCGTTCGCCGCAAGATAGGAACAGTTCAGCGATACATCCATCGCCAGATTCGTGTAACTGCTCCCAAGTGATTCCGTGACATCTATGTAGGCGTAATACGCAGCCAGAACGGGAATCGCAGCTAGAACCGTAATTAGCCCGCCTATCAGAATCCCCCTCAAAATCCTTTTCATTGTTGCAACAACTAGGCACTACTGGGCCGATAAAAGAGAACAAATCCAATCATGCCGAAGCCCATTAAGCCTCCTAGAATAGCGACCATCAAAGGCACTCCCACAAACGACCCAACAATCACAAGGAATCCCCCAATTAGCATCACTGGGCGATACGACCCAATCTTGCGTGCCACAAGAATCAAGAGAACCAGCACCCCACCGTAATACAGGATGGCGGTAAACGCCCCACGTGAAACTCCAAAGACAGTTGCCACAGCCGTCAAGTCGAGCGGTGTACCTATAATGTCAGCTGTTAGAGAATCGGCATAGTCAGTCCGATTTAGTTCGGGCGGAATGTCAGGAGAAATAACACCACCGCCATGACTTTGCCCAGCAGCATATATATACGGGGCGACATCGCCCAAATATGGTATGACATTGATAAAGTATCCCAACCCGTAGTCAGTCAGGACGCTTTTGCCCGAATCGGCAAGTGTGACCATATCCTTGCCCCAATCGTCCTCGACTTCCTGAGCCAGATATAGAACCCTCAAAGAAACGATGGACTTCGTTACTCCCAAATCGTTGTCCTGCCAAACATCGAAAGTGGAATACGATGTCTCAGGGATAGACCCGTTCCACGCAATGAATGGATTGCCCATCAGTTTCATTGTGTATGCCCCCTGCCAAGCGGGAGCATCGTCTGCGTCAAAGTAAATCGCCACAACCCCCACACCATAACCCTTGTTCTCTGCGTTGTACCAAATGGGAGGAGTCGAGGCCAATTCCGTTGCCCCATTCATAAGACGGCACAAATAAGCCTCAGTAACTGTCTCGGATGGGACAGAAGTGTAGTTGATGGAATACTGAACCAAATAAAGCTGGTCGCCCGTCTCTCGGCAATTCCGATATGCCCAAGTTCCTAGAATGTCTATATCATCGGGCGGTTCAATCGCCAAGCAGGGCGTGA
>CAZIKD010000004.1:0-11986 GCA_964539725.1 uncultured Candidatus Bathyarchaeia archaeon
GTCGAGGTAACCGACGCCTCCTTCGAGGAGTTCATCGCGAAGAACAAGCTCGCCGTAGTTGATTGCTGGGCGGCGTGGTGCGGCCCATGCAACATGCTCAGCCCGGTCGTTGAGCAACTCGCAGGTGAATACACCAACATAACCTTCGGCAAGCTAAACGTCGATGAAAATAGGAAGATCCCTATGAGGTTCGGCGTCATGAGCATCCCAACCCTTCTCTACTTCAAGGAAGGAAAGCTCGCCGACAAGACCCTTGGCGCCTTGCCAAAGAAGATGCTAGAGGGCAGACTCCAGAAGCTTACCTCGTAGCGCGCGCTTCAGCCATAACTCTGCATCAAAAACCGCTGGATAAAATGACTGCCAATAGGCGGGAAGGGTTTTATAGGGTTCAAGGAGAGGGGGTTGGATAAGCTGGCGCGAACATGATCGAGCTGTTAGGTCTTATCGTCGCCTTCATCGTCATCTTCTTCCTCCGATTCAGGAACTTTGACTTCGCAGCGAGCATACTCATCGCGGCCGGGATAATCGGCGTAACATCCGGGAAGCCTCTAACCATATTCATCGATGTCTTCCTCGAGACGGCACGCGACAAGGCCACTTGGGAACTTTGCGCGGCCGTGGGCCTCATCACCGTCTTCGGCTACGCTCTGAAGGAAACGAAGCACATGGTGGAACTAATAGAAAAGCTTCGTAGCATCCTCCCCAGCAGGTTTCTCCTCGCCCTGATTCCCGCCCTATTTGGAATCCTCTCGATGCCGGGGGGCGCTTTGATGTCGGCGCCCTTCAACGAGCCCGAGTCGGACAGACTCAAACTGAAGCCAGAACACAGGACCTTCATAAACATCTGGTTCAGACACGTCTGGTATTGGGCGTCGCCCATAAGCCCCTCAACGCTCCTCGCCTGCAGCATAGCCGGAATAGAGTTGACCAGGTTCATCACGGTGAACTTCCCCCTCTTCATCCTAACTTGGATCATAGGCTTCGCCGCGAGTTGGAAGTGGATAAAAAGCGTCGAGGAGGTGGAGAGCAATGAGAAAGATTATCGTGGAAGCCTCGTCGGCCTTTCACCCATCCTCGTGACCGTCGCCCTCACCCTAGTCTCCGTCCCCGTCTGGGCCTCAGTCGCCGTCGGGATCGC
Organism: uncultured Candidatus Bathyarchaeia archaeon; assembly: GCA_964539725.1. Lineage (GTDB taxonomy): Archaea > Thermoproteota > Bathyarchaeia > TCS64 > TCS64 > UBA8941. Next base: position 1,139 of record CAZIKD010000004.1, read on the forward strand.
CATGGTTATCGTGATGAGGAGGGTGAATCTAAAGCGCGCCGCTGGGTACTTCACCAAGGGTGTGAAGATCGATATAGTCGCCGCGGTCTTCGCGACTCTCTTCTTTAGATATATGGTGAAAGAATCGGGGAGCGTCAAAACCCTACTCGAGAACGTCCTTGGCATGGGCGTGCCGCTCCTCCTACTTTTCATAGTAGTCCCACTCCTCGTAGGCGCAATCTCCGCGCAGCCCACTCTCGGCATGGGGATTGTCTTCCCAATTCTCATGCCCCTGGTCGCCCCTATTAATATCAATTGGATGACCATAATGTTCGCGGGAATAGTGACCGGCTACACGGGCTCCCCCCTCCACCTCTGCCTCATACTCACAAACCAGTACTACAGGTCGGACCTCAACAAGGTCTACAGATACCTCCTCCCCCCACTACTCCTGCTCGCAGCCTTCATAGTCATCTATCACGTAGTTCTTGGCGGCCTGTGGCAACCTCTTTAATCGCTACAGCGGAGTCTTAACCGGTCAGTTTGGGAGTAAACCTCACCCCGATAATCGAGAAGAGTCTTGTGACCCTTGAAGACCTGAGAGGGAGGAGCTTCGCCGTCGATGGTTTTGTAGTGCTTCACCAGTTCCTTGCCGTCATCAGGACGCCGGACGGGCAGCCCCTCATGGATGCCCGAGGCAGGACGACGAGCCACTTAGTAGGACTCGCCTTTCGAACCACCCGATTAATCGCAGACTATGGGATGAGGCTCTTCTTCGTCTTCGACGGACAGCCCCCACACTTGAAGAAGGCGGAGGTGGAGAAGCGACGCGAGATCAGGGAGAAGTTCGAGGAGGAGTACCAGAAGGCTGTAATAGCAGGGAACTATAGGGAGGCGATGTCTAAGGCCGTAATGACGGGGCGCCTCACTGGGGAGGGGATAGGAGACGCGAAGAGGCTCCTCGACCTCCTAGGCATACCCTGGGTCCAGGCCCCGAGCGAGGGGGAGGCCCAAGCCGCACACATGGCAGCGAAGGGAGACGTCTGGGCATCAAACAGCCAGGACTATGACAGCCTCCTCTTTGGCACACCTCGCCTAGTACGCTACATAACTATCCAAGGGGAGGAGTGGCTCCCCAGCTTACAGCGCGCACGCAAGCTCAAGCCCGAGGTCATCGAGTTGGACTCCCTACTCAGAGCGCTCCAGCTAACGAGGGGGCAGCTCATCGACCTCGGCATCCTCGTGGGCACAGACTTCAACCCAGGAATCAGGGGCGTCGGCCCCAAGACTGCCCTCAAACTACTCAGGAAACACGGGCGCCTCGAGGACCTACCCGCTGAAGTCAGGGACCAGATCACCCCCGACGCCGACGCCATTAGGGACCTCTACCTCTACCCACCCGCCACTGATAACTATACTTTGGAAGAGAAGCCAGTCCAAGAGGAGGAGGTGATAAGGTTCCTCTGCGAGGAGCGCAGCTTCAGCATGGAGCGGGTCGAAACCGTTATCTCCCGGATGAGAAAAGCGCGGAGCCAGAGGAGCCTCAGAGACTGGTTCGGAGGAGTTTAGATGGCCACCCCATTCACCCGACTCGCGGAGCTTTGCAGGACCCTCGAGGCGACGACTAAGCGGAACGAGAAGACTCGCCTCATCTCCGAGTTTCTCCACGGCCTTGAGCCGGACGAAATCGCTCCAGCAGTCCTCCTCGTCGTAGGACAGGTCTTCCCCGAGTTCGACCCCCGCACTTTGGAGGTTGGGTGGAGCGCTATGAAGCGGGTGCTCGAGAAGGGGAAGCAGACGACGCTTCTTAGGGACCAGCTGAGCATCCGCCGAGTGCACGGCGCCCTAAGCGAGATTGCTATAACGCAGGGCTCCCGGTCCCGGAAACTGAAGGAGCGCTTTCTCGTGGGTCTCATCAGCGACGCGAGCCGCGATGAGGTTGAGATTCTCGTCAGGATCATCTTGGGGGAGATGCGAATAGGGGTCAACGAGGGGGTTATGCTCGACGCCCTAGCCGAGGCCTCTGGAATACCCTTACCCCTAGTCAGGCGGGCTTTAATGCTAACCGGGAACCTTGGTGAGGTCGCCCTCGTTGCCATCACCCAGGGCGAGAAAGGTCTTGAGGGCATCAAACCCGAGCTCTTCGTACCACTCAAACCGATGCTCGCCGAGACCGCCGACAATCCTGAGGAGGCAATCAGGGAGCACGGTGGCAGGACAGTCTTCGAGTATAAGTTCGACGGGGCACGTGTCCAGATCCATTGTTTAGGTGATGAGGTTAGGGTTTACAGCAGGCGCCTCAGCGATGTGACCGAGAGCATACCGGACATCGTTAAACTCGTTAAGAGGTTCCTCCCAAAGGTGGGGATCATAGTTGAGGGAGAGATTACCGCAGTCGGACCCGAGGGGAAGCCTCTCCCCTTTCAGGATCTCATGCGCCGATTCACCCGAGTCAACGACATCCAACAGGTCAAGGAGCAGATCCCCCTCAGTCTCCACCTCTTTGACGTCCTCTACATAGACGGCACCCTCCTCATAGACGAGCCCTACGAGACACGGTGGACTATCCTCAGCAAGATCACTCCGAAGGAGATCCTTGTGGAGCGCACCGTCACAAACAGCCCAAGGGAGGCTGCAGCCTTTCTCAAGGCGGCGATGAAGGCGGGCCACGAGGGGCTCATAGCGAAGCGCCTCGACAGCCACTATAGCCTAGGTGCAAGGCGGAAGGACTGGTTAAAGCTCAAGCCTGCTGAGACAGTGGATCTCGTCATCGTGGCAGCTGACTGGGGTTCTGGTAGGAGGAGGGGGTGGCTGAGCAACTACCACCTCGCTGTCCGGGACGGTGACGAGTGGAAGGTCGTCGGGAAGACTTTCAAGGGGCTCACCGACGAAGAGTTCCGATGGATGACCAAGCGTCTCCAAGCCATCAAGGTGGGCGAGACGGATTATACTGTCTCGGTTCGATCAGAGGTCATCGTTGAAGTCGCATTCAACGAGGTCCAGCGTAGCCCCAGCTACAAGAGTGGCTTCGCCCTAAGATTCGCCCGCATAACTCGCATCCGCGATGACAAGGGACCTAAAGAAGCCGAAACCCTAGACAAGATCAGGGCACTGTACAAGAAACAATTCAAGGTCAAGGACCAACTCTAGACCGAGGATGGAGTGGACAACGTTTCGTTTCACTTTTTCTCTTCAGAGCTTTCTCTCAGTTGCGCCTTTTCGAGTTCTTTGATTCACAACCTGATTCCATCTGAATCCAATTCGTCCATACTGAAGGAAAAAAGGTATGTAGCATTAAAAAACCCTAGAACTGGTTTAGCGGTGGCTTGAGGTCGAGAGGGATCGGTGGCTTGTACTTGCGTCCCACGAGCCGCGTCTTGAACTCGGCCTTAACGTCCTTGAGGAGCTTTGGTTTCGTCATGAGGTCTAGCCCCGCGCCGGCCATGGTCTTGGTGGCGAAGATGAGGCCCTTGTGGCCTATGCTCATCCCGCCCTGTGCGGTGAATTGCCAGCTGTGGCCGGGGGTGCCGAGCATACAGGTTACTGTGCTGAACTCCTTCGTCGGGGTGACCCAGCTCACGTCGCTGACGTCGGTGCTCCCCGCCCCTACCTCTCCGGCTTGGTAGTCGTCGAGGATGCGCTCGTCGAAGAGCTCGTCTAAGAGCTTGTCCCAGCCGGGGCGTTTCGACTTGCGGAGCCCCTCTTTCTTCTGCATGGGGTCGATGCTCTTGTTCATCTCCTTGGCGAATTTGAGCTCAGCCTCATTGTGCTTGGGGGTGCCCACTTCCCTCATGTTGGCGAGGATGACCTCGCAGAGCTTGCCGTTTGGGAGTGTATTATAGCAGCCCGTGAGGAAATCCACCTTATGGGTCGTTCGGGCCATCTTGTCGGCGCCGTCGGCGATCTGAAGGACCCAATTGTAGATGGGCTCCAACTGCTCGCGCTCTGGTGCTCTGACATAGTACCAAACTCTTGCGTAGGCGGGGACAACGTTCGGCTGGCCACCTCCGACCTCAGTTACGTAGTGGACGCGAGCCTTCTCGATTATGTGCTCGCGCATGAAGTTAACGCCGTTGCTCATCAGCTCGACTGCGTCGAGGGCGCTGATGCCGTTCTCGGGGTCGCCGGCGGAGTGGGCTGTGCGCCCATAATAGTGGACCTTGAAGCTGTTCATGGCGTTGCTACTACCGGTGCCGGCTGTGTTGGCGGAGCCAGGGTGGTGACTCAGGCAGGCGTCGACGCCCTTGAAGAGGTTGTGGCGGGTCATCCAGACCTTACCGACGAGGGTCTCCTCGGCTGGGCACCCGTACATCTTTATGGTGCCCGTGACCTTCTTCTCCTCCATCGCTACCTTCATGGCTACGGCGGCGGCTAGAGCCGTAGTGCCGTGCATGTTGTGACCGCAGCCATGGCCCGGCGCCCCCTCCTTCACCGGCTCCTTGTAAGGGACGGCTTTCTGGCTGAGGCCCGCTAGGGCGTCGAGTTCACCCATGAGGCCGATTGCGGGACCTTCGCCGTTGCTCCACGTCGCCACGAAGGCGGTGGGCATGTCCGCGACGCCTCTCTCTAGCTTGAACCCCAGCTTCTCAATCCAATCAGCGAAGAGCTTGCTTGTCTTCGTCTCCTGTAGGCCAATCTCGGAGTACTCCCACGCCTTGTCGCTGATTTTGATGATCTCCTTCTCGTTCTCATCTATCCAGTTTAGAGCTGCTTCCTTTACCAAGATAATCGGGAAGTATAGACCGTGACAGGGTATAAAATCAGCGATCGGTGCCTAGGGCCTCGGTATCGGGAAACGCTTCTTCACCGCCTCGTCGAGGAAAATGCCGAGGAGGACCGTGATGGCACCCTGAGCGACATTAAAGGAGGCGATGAGGGGAAGCATCCCGTATGCGATACTCTCGGGGACACCGTAGAAGGCCGGGAGGACGATGATGTTGGCGAGGCTCATAACTGCAACTCTGAACAAGATGCCCATGGATAACCCTGAGGCCTTACATAACCAGGGGACTAGCCTCCCAGTCAGCTTAAACCCAAGAGCTAACCCCAGCACAGTCGAGAACTCCGCAGCGAATTTCATCGAAGCCCCGACCAAGTCGCCGCTCCTCGCGATTATGGCGACAAAGGCGACCACGCTCGTGGTCAGGGCGGAGGGTAGTCCGTACATTAGCAGGCTGAGTGTGATAGGGATTCCTGTGAAGTCGAATTTTAGAGTAGGCATCCATGGGAAGGGTATCTTGAGGCCGCTGAACTTTAGGGTGTAGTCGAGGACTACGACTAGGGCAGCGAGAAGCGCCGTACCTGTGAGCCTGGAAGTTCTACTGTCAGCCAATAAGCCTCAACCCGGATACGGGTGCTAACTAGGTATAAAAACATCGGTCCATCGCCACCTTTCCAGAAAGTTTCCCGTTGTGAACAGCAGCACCCCATAGGGTAGCTCATACTGCCCAACAGGCTTTTAAACACATTAAGAGGAGTCCCTACGGGTGAAGAGAGTGAACAACCTCCAATATCGACCAGCGGAGTGGAACATCTCCGCAGACTCCTTCTAAGGACCTTAAACGATAACCAGCTCCTGATACTCAGTTGTGTAGCTAGCAATAGTCGGTCGTTGACCGGCCTCCTAATCAAGCTTTCACAGGAGACGGGTATACCGCTTTCAACGTTGAAGCTGAACGCCCGCATCCTGAGGGAGCTAAACCTCATCAGCTATGGCTCGGTGGGGGAGAGAAGACTCGCCGAGGTCGAGCCGGTCGGTGTCCTTGTGCTGAGGCTAATGGAAGCCAATGAGAGGGCTAAAATCAGGCTCTACGATTAACCAGAACCCTTCGGCGGGCTCTACTCCATATCTTTTAGCACTTCATAAACCCTCATTGATTTAAGCCTGGGATGAGAGAGAATAACCAATCATTCTCGGTTGGTGAGAATATGGGCGAGATCAAGATAATGCTGGGCTTCGAGGTCGGCACCGGGAAAGAGGTACAAATGAGCCTCCACCACACCGTCATCACAGGGATGACGCAGCTATCGGGCAAGACCACTACCCTAGAGGCGATCATAAGTCGCGCTAATAAGCGCGCCATCGCTTTCAAGACGAAGCGCGGTGAGTCCGGCTTCAACAACTACCGTGAGATGCCTCCCTTTTTCGTGGAACGTGCAGACTGGCAGTACGTCGCTACCCTGCTGGAGGCGGTTATGCGAGAAAAGATGAGGTTCGAGCGCCCATGGATCATGAAGGCGACCCAAGGCACAAAGAGCCTAAGAGAGGTCCTCGAGAACGTACAGACACTGCGCTCCGAGACTAAAAAGCAGCTCTCCGAGAACATATACACCGCCCTGGAGGAATACCTCAAGATAGTTGTCCCCCAGATAGAGAAGCTAAAGTTCAGCAAGACCCTCGATCTAATTGACGGCATTAACGTAGTGGACCTCACCGAGATGACGGTGGAACTACAGTCGCTTGTCATTCAGAGCACGATGGAATACGTGATCAATAATCTCCAGGAGACGATACTCATTGTCCCGGAAGCGTGGGAACACATCCCGCAGGGGAGGAACACGCCAGTGAAGCTCTATGCGGAAACTTTCATCAGGAAAGGCGCTGCGATAGGTAACTACCTTTTCATAGATAGTCAGGACATCGCGGGTATAGATAAGATGCCTCTCCGCCAGTGTAATAATTGGATTCTTGGTAGGCAGCGGGAAGGGCATGAGGTGGAGAGAGTAAGGGAGCAGATTGGTAAGAATAAGATTGATGCTGAGGAGATCAGGTCCCTGCCCCTCGGCCACTTTATAGCAATCCTCGGTGATGACATCAGAAAAGTCTACGTTCTCCCTGCGGGGGTCCCCGCGAAGATAGGGCGTCAAGTGGCCATGGGTGAAATACCCGTCACAGAAGCAGGCAAGTATATGAACTCCGCCTCCGGGGAGGTAACACCTGGCGCACAGATGGGGATACGCCGCTTCCTCCCAACTCTAGGTGGGGACCGCGCTCTCCGCAAGGTGGAGGAGCTAGAGATCAAGCTAACGCGTCGGAATAACGAGTTCGAATTGCTACGAACCGAGGTTGATGCCCTCCGACAGGAGCTTATCACGAGCACGGCGAAGCTGGAGCAGCTGGTCAGACAGCAGGAATCCACTGAGCAGAGGGCTGCGAAGAGCCAAGTCCCCGCTATAAGACCAGGCTTCACCATTGATGACCTAAACCAATTCATTGACCAGAGGATGCACCAGATAATACAGTTCGACAAGCCCACCGTCTTCACGCAGGTGGATGTATCGGGGAGGTTCAAGGAGATCATTAAGGAGCGCTTCGTGAGGGAAGTAGGGATCCGCATCAGAGGCCTCAACCAGTCTGCGATCCACGCAGCGATGGTTCTCCACGAGAGGAGGGCTGTAAAGCGGGGTGAGCTCTATAGCTTCCTTCATGGGGGGAATGGTAGGATAAGCGACGACTTCTATTCGGAGCTTCAAACTCTGGAGGATGTGAGGCTCATCATCTACAGTAAGGAAACGGGCATCATTCACTGGGCCCTAGGGGAGTACCTGAAGAGGGAACTGGGGAGTATGTATGATGAGGCGGCAATCAATCAGGCAGAAGACTATCTTGCGAGCTTGTTGCTTCTCCCTAGCTGATCCTGTGGTCGTAATCCATATCAGGCGTGACCACGGGCCGGGTCACGAGCGTGCCTTCCTCTATGCTCCACTCTCGTAGACCAGCGTACGCTATACACTTCTCCTCGAGGAGCCTCTTCGCCTCTTCCCCCTCTCCCAAGGGGACGTAGATGAAGAGCTTCTTGTATTTCTCCCCCCTCCCCGTCTTCTCTGAGAAGAGCCTCCACTTCGCGGCGAGGCTGGTTTTGACCTCCATCTCGACCTCTCCGATCTCCCTGATGGTCTCATTGGGGTTGAGGACAACTATGCTGGGATAGATTTCTCCTTGTGGACCGGCGATGGCGAAGGTTTTCTCCTTCTGTGTGTTGACGAGGGTGCGTCTCTCCTCGTCCCAATTAGTCTGGTCTATAAAAGGGAAGCGGGTGGCCGCTATGATCTTGGCAATTCTGTCCCTGAGAACTTGTTTTGGTGGTAGCATGGGGGATAATGGTTCGCCACGCTTATGATTTCTGCGCGGGATTCTCTCTCGCGTAGTCGTTCATCGTCTTCTGGAGGCGGCGCTCGATCTCTGCCTCAACAGCTACGCGGTCGACCTTACCCATGTTAGTTAAGGGGAGGCTCTCGACCACCTCGATCTTCTCGGGGATCTGGTGGGGTTGTAGCTTTTCTCTGCAAAGTTGTATTAGTTGTGCCTCTACTCTCTCCCGGTGATGGCCATTTTTTAGGACTACGAGGGCCTGGATGTCGGTATCGCACCTCAGCGGATCGGGGGCTCCGATGGCTATCGCTGTCTCGACCTCCGGGCAACTGGTAAGAACCGCCTCTACCTCTTCTGGCCAGACCGTGTGCCCAGCGGCTACTATCCGGTTCCTCTTCCGGCCCACGACGTAGAGCCACCCCCCCTCATCGATGCGCACGATGTCACCGGTGTGGAGCCAACCATCTACGAGGATCCTCGCTGTTTCCTCAGGGGCCTTCCAGTATCCCTTCATTATCTGGGGGCCGCGGACTAGGAGTTCTCCCTCTCTCCCGGGTGGGACCTCTACCTCGCTTACCTGTGTGTCGACTACCTTGCTCTCAGTGTCTGGGTAGGCCATGCCAGCGCTGAGGTAGTTACGCTTCCCCGTTATGGGGGTGGCGTGGGTGGCCGGACCTGCCTCCGTGAGACCGTAGCCCTGATAGAACTTAGCGCCTGTTAATTCCTCGAACCTCTTCATCAGCTCGGGGCGGATGGATGCGCCGCCACTAGATGCGGTTGTGACGCTGCTCAGGTCGTAATCACCTAGCCTCGGGTGGGTGAGTATCTCCGATACGAACCGGGGGATGAGGGGCATGTGGGTGACGCGGTGCCTCTGGGCGGCATCCAGTATCAGCTCGGCCCTTGGGTCGGGGACCAGAACTAGGGTGCACCCGAAGCTGACTGCTTCGTTGAGAATGTTCAGCCCATAGGAGTGGAAAAAGGGAACGGCGCAGAGGATCAGCGGCCACCCTGCTGGCTGGGGCTTGGCGCTGTACCCCCAGCCCCTGAGCCAGTAGTAGCTCTGTAGGGCATTCGCGGTGAGGGAGTAATGGGTAAGCATCACACCCCTTGGTTGCCCGGTGGTGCCGGAGGTGTATAGGATGGCAGCAAGGTCTTCCTTTGGTGTGACCGCAACCGGTTGAGCTTGCTCCCCGATCGTTAATTCCTCAAACTTTAGGGCTTCCTCAGGCCTCTCACCCCTGTGTGCTAGACTACTGAGGAGCCTGAGGTGAACAGGCGCATACTCCGCGGCTTCTGCCACGACTACCTTCCCAGAATAACCAGCTGGGAGCTTATCAAGGAGTCTATCGAGTACGACTAGCACCTTGCACTCCGTTTCAGCTAATTCCCTGCGGATCTCCTCGATTGGGTTTAGGGGGTTTATCGCGACCACTACGCCGCCTGCGGCAAGGATACCGTTTAAGGCTATGATGAACTGGGGGGTATTCGGGAGGATGAGCCCCCCCTTATCCCCATTCTCAACTCCGAGTAGCCTAATATGCTGGGCGAAGCGGAGCGCCTTCTCCCAGAGCTCAGTGTACGTGACGCCGTTGCCGAGGTAGAATGCTCCGGTCCTATCTGGGAACTTCCTAGCGGAATTTTCAAGGAAGCCGTAGAGGGGCATCTCGGGGTACTCTATGCTCCGGGGGACTCCCGGTGGGTAGAACCGAGCCATCGAGTGAGTGGATGCAGGCAGGGAGCCTATAAAGCCAACACCCGCACCTGTTTTAACTTTGGTGAGGGAGTCAGTAGTATGACAAAGCTGAACCTCGAGGGCGTCTACGTTCCCAACGTCACTCCCTTCGACGTGAAGGGAGATATACAGTATGAGGCGCTGGGGGAGCTCATCGAGTACTGGATAGGAGCTGGCGTCTCCGGCATCGTCGCCAATGCGAGCACAGGGGAGTCCCCCTACCTCAACATAGAGGAACTTGCCGAGGTTCTCGGCTTCGTAATCGACCAGGTAGATGGGCGGGCACAGGTGATCGCGGGCACAGGAGCGATGGCGACGAGAGAGACTATTGAGCTCACCCGGGACGCTAAGAACGCTGGAGCAGAGGCAGCGCTGATCACAACACCCTACTTCTTCCGCCCTGCCGAGGAGGAGCTCTACCGCCACTACGCCGCTGTCCTCTCCGCCATTGACCTTCCAGTCATCCTCTACAATGTTCCGAAATTCACCGGCTACAGTATCGCCCCCAAGACCATCGCTCGTATAGCAGAAGACTATAGCGGGCTTGCTGGTGTTAAGGATAGCAGTGGCAGCCCCGGCAATATGGCGGAGATAATTCGTCTTTGTGGAGACAGGATAGCATGCCTTAGCGGAGCGGCGGACATGTTCCTGCCTACCCTGAGCCTCGGTGGGAGAGGCGCCATCCTCGCCATCGCCAATGTCATTCCAGGCACCTGTGTTGAGCTCCACCAGGCTTTCAGGAGGGGAGACATTGTCACGGTGGGGAAGAGGCAGCGTACCGCTAGCCATGTCAACAACGTTCTTGTCAACAGCTTCCCCCAAGTTGCTGCGATAAAGGCCGCTCTAAATAGTATGGGATACAAAGCGGGTGTACCAAGACAACCTCTTCTACCTCTCAACGAAGTGCAGGAGAAAGCCAGCAGTGAGGCTTTAAAGAACACTAAATTATACTAATCGCGCGCGCCCGCTCACAAGGTGTTCCTCCCAAAAGGTATACTCATACTCGAGAACGCCTGCAATTTGGAGCGAGTTCCACCCAAGG
>CAZIKD010000004.1:12086-21685 GCA_964539725.1 uncultured Candidatus Bathyarchaeia archaeon
AAAGGTATACTCATACTCGAGAACGCCTGCAATTTGGAGCGAGTTCCACCCAAGGGCGCCTACTTCATCGGCCTTCCACTCAGGATTGGAAAGGGCACGGGATCACCTGTAAGGGCAATCGCATTAGTTCCTAAAAGTAGCGCTTTCACTAAGAAATGAGAAGTAGTTGAATCTACTTTAAATCCAGATACGATCCAACAATAAACCGAGGACTATGTTTGACCCCGTATTCAGCAATGTGCTAGTGGCGTACGACGGCTCGGACCCTTCTAAGAGGGCTCTCGACCACGCGGCGAAGATGGCCGCTATGTTCGAGGGGGAACTTGTAATACTCACGGTCGTGCCGAAGGTCTCAGTACCGGTCTACTCCAACGCGGAATTAGGCGCCCAGGCGATGGACATCGCGAGCCTTCAGGAGAGGATGCATGAGAATTACAGCCAGTCTTTGAAGAAAGCGGAGGAGGATATAAAGGGGCTCTACCCCCATCTCAAGATAGTGACCATACTCCGAGAGGGGAGACCCTCATCGACCATAGTCTCGGAGGCAGATAGACTCGGCGTAAGCCTTATTGTAATGGGGAGTAGGGGACTCGGGGGTATAACCGGCTGGATACTCGGGAGCACGAGCCGCCAGGTAGTCGACCAGTGCACAAAGGCCATCCTCATCGTTAAGTAGCTCGGTCGGGCGTCAACCTACTTCGTTTCATCTAACATCAGTCTATGGTAACCTTTAATCCAGTCCTCACGGGATAGAATACGAAAATCGATGGTCCTTGAGAAGTTGGGCTCGAGTCTCTACGACGCCTTACGTAAGGTCATTAGGGCACCGGTGGTAGACGAGGCTCTTGTCAAGGAACTCATCAGGGACTTTCAGCGTGCCCTCCTTCAGGCCGACGTGAACGTCGCCCTCGTTATGCAGCTTAGTCAGAACATTGAGAAGAGAGCCCTCAACGAGGCACTCCCCCCAGGTATCAGCCGCAGGGAGCATGTCGTAAAGGTAGTTTACGACGAACTAACAAAGTTCGTCGGTGAGAAGCAGGACGACATTAAGATTCAACCCGGAAAGCAGAACGTAATCATGTTAGTGGGTATTCAAGGCTCCGGGAAGACAACGACAGCGGGCAAACTCGCTCGCTACTACCAGAAGAGGGGCCTAAAGACTGGACTAATCACATGTGACACCTTTCGACCCGGTGCATATAACCAGCTTAAGCAGCTCGCCGATCAGATCAAAGTCGACTTCTACGGCGAGCTCAATAGTAAGGACTCTGTCTCTGTGGCAAAAAATGGGGTAGACCACTTTAAGGGCTACGAGGTCGTCATCCTGGACACCTCAGGTCGTCATAAGGAGGAGAAGGGACTCATTGAGGAGATGCAGCAGATTGCAGGAGCTGCGAAGCCGCAGGAGATTGTTCTCGTCCTCGACGGCACAATTGGGCAGCAGGCTACCGCTCAGGCCAAAGCTTTCAAGGAGGCTACCCTGATCGGGAGCATCATCGTCTCAAAGCTAGACGGTACCGCGAGGGGGGGAGGTGCGCTAAGCGGTGTCGCAGCAACGGGCACCCACATCAAATTCATCGGCACCGGTGAGAAAATCGAGGACATAGAGCCCTTTGCACCGAGCCGCTTCGTAGGTCGCCTCCTTGGTATGGGGGATATTGACGGTCTCGTCGCAAAGGTAAAGGAGGCTGAAATACAGCCATCCGAGAAGGACGTCCGTGCGATGATGAGCGGCAAATTCAGCCTCCAAGACATGTATGACCAGTTCGAAGCCATGAGTAAAATGGGACCAATTCAGAAGGTCCTTGGAATGATCCCTGGCTTCAGCTACCAGCTCCCGGAGGACGAGATGGAAAAGGCGGAGGAGCGTCTCGACAGGTGGAAGGTCATAATCAGGAGCATGACCGTCGAGGAGAAGGAGGACCCGAAGGTCATCAACTCGAACCGTATTAAGCGAATCGCACGCGGTTCAGGGACGACAGAAGCGGATGTCAGGGAACTGATTAAGCAGCACGAGAATATGAAGAAGATGTTCAAGCAGCTAAAGGGGAACCGTAGGCTGAGGAATATGCCGATGAAGATGTTCCAGCGATGACCCGCCTATTTCTTGCGTAGCACCTTGCCCGGCCTCGCCCCCGTGTGCCTCTCCTTCTGGACGACTATCTCCCCGTTTACTAGGACGTACACTACACCCTTCGGGTAACGGCGGGGCTCGAGGGCGTCCCCTGTGACCCTAAGCCTCTTCAAGTCTAGTAGAACGATGTCGGCGTGCGCCCCCTTCCTTATGACGCCGCGTCCCTTTATGCCGTGAACCTTCGCAGGCGTCGTCGAGGTCTTCTGAACGAACTGCTCGATAGTGAGCTGCCTATCATTCTCGACCATCTCCTTGTAGAGGTAAGGGTATGCGCTAAAGGTGTTGACTCCAGGTATGGTATAGGGTGGGTAGGGTGCCTCCCATTCTGTGTCGTGTGCGGAGGTGTCAAGGCCGACCATCCCGGCTGGGTGAAGGTAGAATAGGCGAGTTGCCTTGTTAATCTTCCTCGAACCTGTGACGCATCTGGTGTCGGGGTCCTCCATGATGAGGTCTAAGAAGACCTCCCAAGGGTCACGCTTCCTGACGGAGGCGATTTCGGCAAGGGTCTTATCGCTGCACCCCTTCGCCCTGTGTTTAAGGATCATCACCTGCTCCGCCCAGCGCGGGTTGAGGTTCGGGTTCCACCCCTCCCTGAGGTACCAACGTCCCCTCTGAATAGCGTCCCTCACCTCCTCTCGGAAGTCAGGGGCCCTCAGCCACTTCGCGAGCGCTTCCCGGCTCCCGAGCTCCCGTAGCCACGGTGTTAGCATGCTGGCGAGGAACCTCATGTTCTCGAAGCCGCCCTGCTCAAGCTGGGGGATGCTGTCGTATGTGACGTTTAGGCCCTCCTCCTGGGCGGCGTCGATGACGGCGAGTGTAGCCTTAACATTCGCCTCCTCAATGATGTCTGGTGCGCCGGTGGGTTCTATGTACCAGCCAGTGTTAATATGGGCGAAGTGGAGCGGAACGCCCGTAATGCGGCACGTCTCTATGATCTCCAGGAGCCCATCTATCTTGCTCACCTTCACTGTGCCGGAGCCAAGACTCCGGCGCCTTCCTGTGCGCCTCCAGTGTGGGCAGTAGAGGCCTCCATACTCCTTTAGGAGTGAGACGTGCCTGTTTATCTCCTCGTGACTCGCGAAGACATCGGGATCATAGTCGAGGCCGGTGCTCATCCCTATGCAACCGTCGCGCATCGCTTGGTGGATGGGATCCTCCATAGCCTTAACCTCCTTCTCGGTTGCAATCCGCTTGTAGTCCTCGTCCATCACTAGACGGCGGACGGCGCCATGCCCGAGGAGGGGGGAGAAGTTCATCGAGATGCCGCGCGTCTCGACGAAGGTTAGGAATTCCCCCATGGTATGCCAGTCGATGGTCCAACCCCATCGCTCCTTCATCCACTCGTTGACCTGTTCCCTTGGGAAGAGGTTCTTCTCGGGGTAGTACTTGTGAGGGATGTAATCCTGAGAGTACTCTAAAAGGCGCCCGAAGAGGTGTACCTTATCGCCGATGGGAGCGGGGCTGCTTCCGCACTGGCAGCCCACAAAGGTCGTGACACCCTGCATCACGTAGCTCTCGCAGCCGGGGTACCATAGGATTGTGCCGTCGTGATGGCTGTGGGCATCGATGAAGCCTGGGACAGCGGTTAACCCCTTCGCATCTATCTCCTTTACGGTGTCGCCCTGCACTTTACCGACCTCGACAACCTTTCCCCTCCTGATACCAATAGAGCCGGTGAACGCCTTCTTCCCCGACCCGTCGACAACTGTTGCATCCCTAACCAATACGTCGAATTCTTCAGCCAAGTAGAAACCCTCAACATATCTTGGGCTGAATCTTCATAAAGGGTTGGCGATAGGGGCTAGAGGTGGGTCTTGAACCAGCGGAGAATATGTTCGAGGCGTGCCTCCCTGTGCTTTGGCTTACCACTCCGGCTCAGCTCGTGGTTCTCCCCAGGGAACCTGACAAACTCGGTTGGGACGCCGAGATACTTGAGGGCAGTGTAGAACTGCTCGCCCTGCTCAATAGGGCAGCGGTAGTCCTCTTCACTGTGGAGAACTAGTGTTGGCGTTATTACGTCCTTTACGTACCTGATTGGGCTCTTCGCCATGAACGCCTCCTCGTTCTCCCACGGGACACCGAGCATCTCCCTTTTCCCGAAGGTCCAACCAATATCCGAGGTACCGAAGAAGCTCACCCAGTTGCTTATGCTCCTCATCGTAACCGCTGCCTTGAATCGGGTTGTATGGGTGACTATCCAATTGGTCATGAAGCCCCCATAGCTACCGCCTAGGCAGGCGAGGCGCTCGCAATCGATCCAGTCGTATGTCTTGAGGCAGTGATCAACGGCTTCCATGATGTCGGCGTAGTCTTGCTCACCATAGTGACCGGGGAGCCCCGCCTGAAAGTCCTCCGTGTAGCCACCGCTCCCCCATGGGTTGATGTACATCACCGCGTATCCCTGCCCCGCAAGGACCTGATGTTCATGCATGAGGGCGTTGCCGAAGACGCCGCGTGGGCCACCGTGTATCTCGACCGCCATTGGGTACTTTTTCCCCTTCTTGAAGTCGCTGGGCTTCATTATCCACCCCTCGACAGCGTGGCCGACGCTTGACTTGAACTCGAAGCGTTCGTGGGGGCGGAGGTCGAGTTCATGACACCACTTCTTGTTTAAGTCAGTGATCTGCCTGTCCTTGCCTTCAGCCATAATCCATATTTCGGATGGCCTTGTCGTAGAGATGGTCGAGTAGGCAAGGGTTCCCCCGCCGTTAATGCTCCAAGACTCGACGCCGTGGTCCCCATCGCCAAGGAGCCTCTGCACCTTCCCGCCCTTCGCGTTGATCCTGTTGAGGCTGCTGACGCCGGCGAAGTTTGATGTGAAATATATAAATCCGTCGCTACCCCAGATGGGAGTCGGATCGGTGGAGGAGACGCGGACGTCAGAACTTAGCTTGATGCCAAGGTCCGGCTCGAAGCCTTCTGTGAGCTTCTTGGGCTTGCCGCCTTCAGCTGACATGACCCAGATGTCGCCCTTCGTCGCACCGCTCCGCCGGTAGTCATGGCCGGCGAAGGCGATCTCCTTCCCATCTGGAGATGGTGCCACGCCCGTCATACCGCTTTGGGCACCCCAGATGCTCCATGTACCCTCCGTGAGCCTCATCGGCTCGCCCTTCGGGTCGACCCTGTAGAGGTGGTTATACCCCTCCCTATCCGCGTCCGGCTCAGTGTTGCCATAAAAGACTATGTCGGAGCCGACCCACTCGGCCCCATCGACCAAATACTCGCCCTTCGTGACCTGTTTAGGTTTGCCTCCCTTGAGCGGCACCGTGAAGGCGTGCTTGTATATCCCCGGGTAGAAGCCTCTGCCGTTGAACTTGTAGCTTAAGCGCGTGATATGCTTGGTGTCACCCTTAGGCTCGACTGGCTGAGTCGGGCTGATGAAGAGTATCTGCCTCTCATCGGGACTCCACTTCGGTGCCTCGACGCCGAACTTGAGATCAGTAAGCTTACGCGCCTCGCCACCGGCGATGGGAATTACATAGAGTTGGGGCTTCTTCTTCTCCTCTCCCTCATTAGCGAGGGGTGTCGAGGTGAAGAGTAACCTCTTCCCATCGTGAGACCATATTGGTCCCTTGTCCTTTCCTCGCCCCGAGGTGAACTGCGTGGACGTCCCCGTCCTCGAGTCCGCCATCCATATATCGCTAATGTACTCGTCCTTCTCGTAGTCGAAGGTCGTGTGGACGAAGGCGACGCGACTCCCGTCGGGGGAGAGCCGAGGGTCGGAGACCATTTTGAGCCTGAAAAGGTCCCTGATCTCTACTGGTTTCCTCTTAGCCAAGAACTATCACGAGGTTAAGTTTCTCTGTATTCTTTAAAAAGACCTCCTGCGGCGAAGAGATAAAATTAATAGAACTTATTAAAGAGTGTGTTGATTAGGAGTGGTGCTCAGCCGGGGGCCATGCCGCCGGAGATGGGGCGAACATAATGCCTAAGAGTCAAGGAATACGCAGGAAGAGCAGGGCTGCCCTCACAAAGAAGGTCAGGGAGCGTGGCAAGATGCCGCTCACTAGGCTCCTAACGGAGTACAATGAGGGTGAGAAGGTCATCATAAAGATCGACCCAGCTATACACAAGGGCATGCCCCACAAGAGGTTCCAGGGGCAAGTCGCCACAATCGTGGCTAAGCGCGGGAACGCATACGTATTAGAGATCCCGCAGACGAAGATCGTTAAAACCATCATAGCGTTACCCCAGCACATCAGGAAGCACGTAGATTGAGGGGTTTTAGTCCATGTCCGTGGTTGAGAAGAAGGAGATAACCGTCGCAGAGGCTAAGGCGATTCTAGAGTCCAAGGCTGAGGAGTTGGATCCGCTCCAGCGGAGAGTCCTCGACTACACGGTCCGTTTCGCCAAAACAGGAAGCGGGGACTCCGAAAAGCTAGTCTCCGAACTCATGGAGAAAGGCGGCATTGACAGGCAGCTCGCCGTCCAAATAACTAACTGCATGCCAGGCAGCATTGCGGAGATACGCACCTTCCTAGGCCGCCAGAGGATCATATCCGAGGAGGCCGTCAACAGCATCTTGATAATAATTAAGAAATACAGGACCACCCCATAGGTTCCTGTAGGTTCCCTTGGGTGAACGCTTTGTATAGGGATCAGAAGAAGTACGAGGAATACGCCTATGTTTTAGACTACCTCCCACACGGCCGACCCGGCGCACCCAGGACCCCCCACACTTCGAGTGGTATCATCCAAATGATAGGCGAGGCCTATTTCACCCTCCTAGAGTCTTCGCCGAAGAGGGACGCCGACTACAACCCGAGGGATAGAATATTCGTCGGTAAGGGCGATAGGGCACTAGTCTCCCACATCATTGGGAGGGTTAATTACTCCGACCTCACAAGCTCTGCGAAGGCTGAGTTACCAAGTATAATAGAGATCGTCGTAAAGGCGAATGAGCCATTCTTCGTCAACTTCTTCAACATCAGCCAGCCGGTGACGCCGAGGATGCACAGCCTCGAACTCATACCCGGGATCGGGAAGAGGCTGATGTTCCAGATTCTCGACATCAGGGAGAGATTTCCATTCAAAAACTTCAGAGACATCGAGGAGAGGGCTAACTTAAAAGACCCTGCGGGATCGCTCGCGAAGAGGGTGCTTGAGGAGCT
The DNA here is from genome assembly GCA_964539725.1 of uncultured Candidatus Bathyarchaeia archaeon. GTDB lineage: Archaea > Thermoproteota > Bathyarchaeia > TCS64 > TCS64 > UBA8941. The sequence continues at coordinate 19,332 of CAZIKD010000004.1, forward strand.
GAGTAGGGAGGAGAAGTACCTGCTTTTCACACGGCCTAGCGCCGATCACGTGTATCAAGCTTAGCTAAATATTGTGAAGATCAGGGAGAGGCATTACGCGAGTGATAGCAAGCATCTTCTGAGGGGAGAGATGGTTCGCTAACTTCACCTCCACGCGCGAAGGGGGGTTGAAGATACTCGACCTCCCCGCACAGGTGAGGAATGAGCTTGTATCGCCACCCGGACGCGCTCTGAAAAGAGCTTAGCATGGACATTAACGGGCATTCCTTCGTTTTTCAAACGAGATTTCGCGTTCTCCCAGCGCCTTCCACTAAGTCATAGCTGTCCAGGGGAGTTGAGCCATTATCTTTTTAAGAATCCTGAGGTGTTAAACGGTGGATAAGTCTTGAACGCTAGGAACTTCAGGGACCCCACGGCGATGGCCTACACCAGGCGCAAGTTCATGGGCGGCATCCCTGGTAGCAAGATCGTCAAGTTCACAATGGGGAACACTTCGAAGAAGTTCCCAATCAGGGTCGAACTAATCAACCTCGAACATGGACAAATTAGGCACAACAGTCTTGAGTCCGCTCGCATTGCGGCAAATAGGCAATTAGAGCTCAAGCTTGGGAAAGACCTTTACTACATGAAGGTGGTTCCCTTCCCCCACATCGTCCTCCGCGAACACAAGAGGGTGAACGTCGCTCAGGCCGACCGTTTCCAGGAGGGAATGAAGAGACCTTATGGTAAACCGACGGGTACCGCGGCACGCGTCAAGCGGGGTGAGCCCCTCATTACAATCGAGGTCGATCCCGAGGGCGTCGAGGTAGCGAAGGAGGCCCTTGAGAGGGCGCGCGCTAAGTTCCCGACATCTTGCAGGATCTTCGTTACCGAGAACAAAGAATAAGATCCAGGGTCCCCCCGCTAGTTTTCTAGAGATTGCCGTACTCCCAGAGGAATGCGGCGCACATCTTCGCCGTTGATATGAACTCCTCTACCCCAATCCACTCGTTGGGGGCGTGGGCGAAGTGAGAAGGCATCCCATCACTCCCAGAGGAGGCTGAGACCATCCGGAGCGGCGGAGCCGTATAGTACATGCTGGGGCCCGTGCCACCACTCATAGGGTAGATCATGGGCTCGTTGAAGCCCAGATACCTGATCGCTGCCCTATGAGCGGCGACTATCCGGGTGTCCGATGGGCTCCTGTGAGCGTTCGCCTTCCACCCGTTCAGCTTGACCTCGACGTCGTCGAAGCCTTTCTTCTTTAGGTGTACCTTGACCTTGTCCCAGATATCGTTGGCATCCATGCCGGGGACGAGGCGGAGGTCCATGTTAGCTTTAGCCCACGCAGGGTTTATTGTGTAAGCGGCGGGGCCAACGTAGCCAGACTGAAGCCCGTTAATAGTAAGTGTGGGCTCGAACATGTATGCCTGGATGAGGTCAGCTCCATTGAGGTCGCGTATAAAGCCTTTGACCCCCCATTGCCTCTTCATCTTCTTCTCCTCCCCCGCCATGGCGAGCTTCTCGAGGAGCTCCCGGTCGCCGGGCTCAGGGCCTTTTACGTCGTCGTAGAATCCGTCAATCACTATCCTGCCGTCCCGGTCCCTCATACTCTCTAGTGCCCAAACTAGTCGCCATGCGGGGTTTTCCACCACGGGGGCGCAACTGCTGTGGACTGGATCCCTACTGTGGTCGCAGACGAGCTGGAGGTCTATGCATCCCTTGCCGCCGAGCGTGATTCTTGTGTCCCTGTGCGCCATGCTGAAGGTGCTGGGGCACCATTCAGCCTCTGCCTTGAGCATCTTCTCGGGGTGTTCCTTGAGGAAGCGGCGTAGCTGCCAACTGCCAATCTCCTCCTCGCCATCGAAGGTGAAAACTATGTTGACGGGGACCCCAGCGACCTCGCGGAGAGCCCTTATAGCCATGAGCTCCGCGACTAGGGCGCCCTTACTGTTTATCGCGCCCCGGGCAACGATCTTCCCATCCACTATCTTCGCATCGAAGGGTGGACTCGTCCACTTATCGAACTCGCCTACGGGTTGGGTGTCATACATCTGATACGCTGTAATAGTGTGATGCGCACCCGGGGTGAGCAACTTGCCGTATACAACGGGGTTACCTTCCCCCTCAACTGGGACGAGTTCGGCATGTGCCCCAGTCTCCCGGATCATGTTGCGCACCATCCCTGCACATCTGTAGACGTCCTCACGGTCACCTGAAACGCTGGGCTGCCGGAGTAGCTCTTGGCATCGCAGGACGTACTCGTCGCGTTCGGAGTCTATGTGTCTGAACACATTTTCAAGGGACATTGTTCCAGATGGCTTCCTCCCCCGGAGCCTATTTTAAGGTTACAATCACTCGTCTAGTTGCATGTA
>CAZIKD010000005.1:0-21337 GCA_964539725.1 uncultured Candidatus Bathyarchaeia archaeon
CGCGCTGGTTGCACATTGATGCCCCGTAGGCTACCTCGAAGGCGACCTTCTCGTTCGTCGACCACTCGAAGTGAATTCCCATCTCTTTCGCGATCTCGGCGAGGGTGTTGCCTATCTCCGAGGCGGGCGTCCCAGGATACGAAGCCGAGATTTTTATCCCAGCCTCAAGTGCACCTCGAACGATCGCCTCATTCCCCATGAGTAGCACCGTAACTCCCGGACTATCACTGGTGACTGGATCGATCATAGGATAGCTTAGATACTGAACCATTTATTAAGGCTCATCTCTGAATCTCCTTCATGGCTCTCAAGAAAAGGAGGCTAGGTAAGACCGATCTCTACGTCACCGAGATCGGCTTCGGTGGGATACCCATACAGAGGATCTCTGAGGAGGAGGCGATTAGCGTCGTCAAGCGGTGCTACGAACTAGGCATCAACTATTATGATACAGCACGCGGCTACACGACTAGCGAGGAGCGCATAGGGAAAGCCCTCGAGGGCATCAGGGACAACATCTACTTAGCCACGAAGAGCCATGCCAAGACTGCTAAAGAGCTTCGCGAGAACCTCGTGACAAGCCTCAGAAACCTGAGGGCTGACTACCTTGATCTATACCAACTTCACAACGTGACCTTGGATAATTATAAAAACCTTCAAGCTCCCGGCGGGGTGATTGAGGAGCTTCTCAAGATCAAAGAGGAGGGATTAGTCCGCCACATAGGGGTAACTAGTCATAGCCCCACATTCCTCACAAAGATAGTAAGCGAGGGTAGCCCATTCGAGACAATCATGGTCGGATACAACTACATAGCCTTAGAACCCTCTAGGGAGCTACTCCCCCTCTGCAAAAAGATGGATGTAGGCACGGTTATCATGAAGCCATTCGGTGGAGGAGCATTCACTAACGCCCAAACAGCCCTAAGATTCGTCCTAGCGAACGAGAACGCTGACTGCACCATCCCCGGGATGCAGAGCGTCGCAGAAGTCGAGGAGAACGTCGCAGTCTGCGGTGGAGACCTCGCAATATCAAAAGACGAACTCGACTCCATCGAGATAGACCGAGTCGCCCTTGGCGACGAGTTCTGCGCCGCCTGCGACTACTGCCAACCCTGCCCAGTCGACATCCCCATCAGCTTCGTCTTACGCACCGAGATGAGCAGCCTTCGACGAATGGGGTGGACCGACAGCATGGCAAAGCGGACCAGGGAGACTGCGCCGAAGGTCGCGGCATGCATCGACTGTGGATCATGTGAGACAAAATGCCCATATCAGTTACCTATAAGGAAACTACTCCCTGAGAAGATGGACGCCCTCCTTAAGCGCTTGGAGGAGCGGAGCATACCTTAACCAACTGATCAACAACTTCACGCACAGGTGCGAAGGTGATAAAACCATCTTCCACCCATTTTCACCTGTATGAGCGTTTCAAAGATTTTCGCGGAAGCAGACAAGGCAGGAAAGGAAGTAGCAGATCTCACCTCGGGGCTTGTAAAATTCAACTCAGCCCACCCCGAGGGACGCACCGACGAGGTCGTTCACTACATTGCCGAGTACCTCGAAAAGCATGGCATAGAATACGACATCCATGCGCAAGACCCGAAGAAACCAAACATCGTTGCCAAGCTGCCCGGCAAGTCAAAGAGTAAGATACTCTGGATGGGGCACATCGACGTAGTCCCCGAAGGTAAGCCAGCAGCGTGGAATTACCCCGCCTACGATGGCGTCATAAAGGGCGGCATCATCCATGGGAGGGGTAGCAGCGATATGAAGGGGAGCTGCGCGGCAGCATTGGTGAGCGCTCGCATTCTTAGCGGGATAAGGCCCCCTCACCCCATCGAGTTTTGGTTCACAGCCGACGAGGAGATCGGAGGTGGGGCCGGTGCGAAATGGCTTGCTGAGTCGGGTCGTTTAAAGGGCGATGTCTGCATAATAGGTGATGGCAATGGCGGAGGCGCGGAAAGCCCAAGCATCGATTTAGGCTGCAAGGGAGGAGCACAGACTCGCCTCATAGCTAATGGGAAAACTGCTCATGGCAGCACACCCTTCCTTGGCGATAACGCCATCACGAAGCTTATCAAAGTCATCCCCGAAGTCTACAAGATAGGTAATTTCAAGTTAGATCTACCTGAAGAGCTCAACAAACTCATTAGAGACAGCGTTAAGTTCTACATAGCTGAGGTGAAAACCCCGGAGCTCAAGAAGTACGTTAGACGTCTCTTCAATTACCCTAGCGTAACATGCAACATTATTCACGGTGGTGTTAAAATCAATGTCGTTCCCGACTATGCAGAGGCGGAATTTGACATCCGACTCACACCCGGAGCCAGCGTCTCAGCTGTGAGAAAGGAGATCGACCGCCTCGTTAAGGCTGCAGGCGTTCCAGGCGTCGAGGTTATAGCTGGGAGGGAGAGCCATGCTAAAGCCAGTGGCAAGCTCGGTGATCAGGCCGGTTTCTACGAAGATCCTAACACCTTATTCGCAAAGCAGTTCGCTAAAACGATAAAGAAAGCAACTGGAAAGAGGCCCAGCCTCAAGATCCTGACAGGAGGGACCGATGGTATAAGTACAAGCAAGATCGCTGGCATACCAAGTCTCGGCTATGGCACAAGCATAAGCGGTGTAGCCCACCAACCGAATGAATATATTACAATAGAAAACCTAATACTCGGCATCAAGATCTACGGCGCATTTCCCTATATATTCAAACCATAACGAGCTGATGGACCTCTTCCACATAAAACAACCATTTTTTTAAATAAAAATAGACCAATGCTCTTTTTGAGAACCCTTTGAATATGATCAATACCTTTAACTTAGATTCCGTGGCTTCGCAACTATCTCTCTTATCTCTAACTCATAGAATTTCCTCGGGTATGCCGGTTTAACGACTATACAGGTGTCCGTCCCCTCCGCTGTTCCAGCGATAGCCATCACCTCACCATCCATCGAGATCAACCCTGCGTCCGCTGCCATTAGAACTATCTCGACGCAGACCTTCATCCCTTGCCCGAATCGGTACAGGGTGTCTCTGACGACCTCCTCGATGCTCCTCCCACCGCTTTTCTCAGTGAAACTGCTTGCGACGCCATCGCCGAGTGCGTGACTTGCTACTAGCGGTTTTATTCCCTCCTTTTCGAGGCGCCGCCTCTCCTCATCTATAAAGCACCAACCGTTCTCCCTATAGCCTTCTGCTATGCCAACAGCGACGAGGTTTAGCGTAGGGTCGTCAAACACCTTCTTCGCTTTAATCGCCGTTCCGCCGTGAGTAGTCGCCACGACCACGTCCCTTATATTAAGCTCCACCGCTCGCTTCTTAGCGGCTTCAAGAACTAGCTCAGTATTCTCGCATCCAGTCGAATCACAATAAAGGATAGTCTTCTCCAAGAACAAGTCACCTCCATTATAATTTACTAAACAATTGATAAGATGTTTGAGGGTGGCGCAGCCGGCAGGATTCGAACCCGCGACCATGGGCTCCGAAGGCCCACGCTCTATCCACTAAGCTACGGCCGCATCAGCTGGGATGGAGCCTCCAAAGCAATTAAGCATTGCCACCTCTCGGGCGAATCCATAATAAGCTAGCGCCTGACGAACATACCGAAAGGGTGCTCTAATGCACGAGGAGAGACTCATAAAGACCGCGGAAATATCCGTATTCGCCCACGCCACAGAGGACGAGGAGAAAGTCAAACAGGCAATAAAGAGGATAGCACCATACGAACACTCCTTCGAGACACAGCGTCTCTCTGGCCACTATGACGATCCAATAACCCTTCTTACATCAAAAGCTTTAAAGAAGAAAGAGGCAACTGACTTACTCTCCAACATCGTAAAAAAGCTCTCCAGCCTCGACAAGCAAACCCTTCTTGACGAGCTATCAAACCGCGTCGACCCACATGGCAATCTCTACCTGCGCCTCGACAAGCAAAGAGCCTTCAATGGTAAGATAACGCTCCACGTGAACGACCCCATCCGAATTAAATTCAAATTCCAACTACCACACAAAGCCGACCCGTCAGTAACCATAAGGGAATACATAGTTAACCTAGAGGAGGACGAGACCGAGTGAAGAATTATATTGATCTACACTTTAAGCCCTCAGCCCCAGAGAAAGTCCAGGAAATGCTCACCCTCGCTTCGGAGCTAGGGTATAGACACGTTGCCTCAACCATACAGGCAAAAGGCATAGACGACAGGATCGCGGTGGCGACTAGGTTAGATTTAGAGGCCAGAAGGAGCAGGGACCTATTAGACGCCCTAAAAAGGTGCAGAAGGAGATTCGACGTCATCGCCGTAAAGTGCTTAACCAAGGAGGTCGCGAGACAGGCGGCGAAAGACGATCGTGTGGATATACTGAAGTTTCCAGACGATCCTGTTCTTAGGAAGCATAACTGGCTAGATCATCATGAGGCGGAGCTCATCGAGGGAACTGGACACGCCTACGAGGTCGACGCCTCTGACCTAATAGCTAACAGCCAAACCCACCTCGCTAAAGTGATCAACCATATAAAGCGTGATCTATCCATAGCGATGAAGCATGACATCCCCATTGTGCTATCAAGCGGCGCGTCCACACCACTCGCGATCCGGGAACCGAGAGCGCTCATAGCGTTAGCAAGCCTACTCGATATTGAAGAGGACTACGCTGCTGACATGATCTCAACCCTCCCTGAGGCCATCCTGAGGAGGAATCACGAAAAGCTTGAGGAGGAACGTTGATGCCTGTAAGATTGGTTAAACGCAGGTACCTACTCTTCAAAGTCACGTCGGAAGCGACTCCAGATGAGAAGGTGATCTGGGGACAATTGAGGGACTCTGTATGCACACTTTATGGTGCTAAGGGACTATCTCTCATCGACCCGAATCTTATAGAATATAACGAGAACACTAAGATGGGTATAATCAGATGTACGCACGATACTGAGAGGTTTCTCAGAGCCTCCCTCGCAACGATAGTTGACATATCCGGATCACCAGCTGCATTAAGGGTCCAGCGTTCCTCCGGCACCATTAAGTCCCTACGAAGGAAGTCAGGTCAAGAGGATTTAAGGAAAAATACGAATAATTGATTAGAGAAGTATTTTTATTCCTCCTGATATTTGACAAGGTGGAATCGCTACAGAGACGTGGAGAGGAGACTGAAGAATGATAATACCCGTGAGATGCTTCTCATGCGGAAAGGTGATAGGCGCCAAGTGGGAGCCATTCAAGAAACGCGTAGAATCAGGCGAGGAACCGGGGAAGGTCCTCGACGACTTAGGCGTCACCCGCTACTGTTGCCGTCGGATGATCCTCTCCCACGTCGAGATCATTGACGATGTGATCAAGTTCCACGAAGGACAAAAGAACTTAGAGGTCAGGGGAGGAAAATAATTGGAGCCAGAAAATGAAGCACTGCAGCCGATCAACGCAAATTTGCTGCTACCGCAAGAGGTCCTACTATCAGCGGGTGTCCACATAGGGACACGCGTTAAAACAAAGGACATGGAACCATTCATCTACAAGGTCCGCCCGGACGGCCTCTACGTCCTCGACATGGAGCAGATGAACGAGCGCGTCAAAGTAGCCGCAAAGTTCCTCAGCCGAATGAACCTCAGCAAGGTAGTCGTTGCCTCCAGCAAGCGCTATGGCAGGAGCCCTGTCGAGATGTTCTGCGAGGCAGTTGGCTGCAAAGCCATAACTGGAAGGTTCACATCCGGGACATTCACGAATCCTGTCTACGCAGGTTTCTTCGAGCCTACCACCGTCATCGTAACCGACAGCCTCGCCGACGACCAGATCGTCGAGGAGGCAAGCCAGATCGGTGTCCCCGTTATCGCCCTCGCTAGCACAGACAATAGCAAGAGCAACGTAGACCTCATTATACCCATGAATAACAAAGGACGACGCGCCCTCGCCATCGCCTTCTGGCTTATCGCCCGCGAGATACTCAGGGAGCGCAATGAACTGCCCGCCAGCGGCGAGATGAAGCACAGCATCGACGACTTCGAAACAAGTTAGGAGGAACCGAGTTGTCGGTGAGGCGCCCCTACGTTGCGGGGAGTTTTTATCCTCGCGATCCGCAGTGCCTCAGAACCAACATTGAAAGTTGTTTCAAGCACGCCCTCGGGCCGGGTAAATTACCTGTGAAGGGCGATAAGCCTCGAACCATAACGGCGCTGGTCTGTCCGCACGCTGGCTATATGTATAGTGGGCCCGTGGCCGCCCACAGCTACCTCGCGTTATCAGAGGAAAAGCAGCCGGACACCGCAATCATACTCTGCCCCAACCACACGGGACTCGGCAGCACCGTCTCACTCATGGGAGAGGGTTACTGGGAAACCCCACTGGGCAGAGTCATCATTGACGCGGACCTCTCGAACTCCATCTTCAAAGCATCGGGGATGATAGATATGGACGAGTCCGCCCACCAATACGAGCACTCTATCGAAGTCCAGCTACCCTTCCTCCAGTATCTATACGGCTCATCAATCAAGATTGTACCAATTTGCATGGGGTTCCAAGACTTGGAAACCAGCAGAAACCTAGGCGAGGCAATAGCGCAGGTTAAAGCTGCTGTGAACGCGGTGGTAATCGCCTCAACAGACATGACTCACCAGGAGCCCCAGCAGTCCGCAGTGAGGAAAGATCGCCTCGTCCTCGACGCAATTGAAGCCATGGACGAGGAGCGCGTCCAGAGAACCGTCCAAACAAACAGGATAACCATGTGCGGATATGGCCCCGTCTCCGCCGCAATCGTCGCATCGAAGCGGCTCGGCGCTGAAAAGGCAGAAATCTTATCATACCACACGAGTGGGGATATAACAGGTGACCGTGGGGCGGTCGTCGGTTACGCCTCTATGAAGATCACCCGATCGGTGCAATAGATGAGCGCAGAGGCGACGGCCCCGGGCAAGATAATCCTATTCGGAGAACACAGTGTGGTCTATAAAGGACCCGCCATACTCCTCGCTGTCGATAGACGTGCTACTGTCATCGCCTCAAAGCGCGACGACAAACGAATTTATATAGACTCCGAGGATCTCGGTTTCTCCGGATACTTCGAAGATGGCAACTACACTGCAATAACAGGAAAAGTTTGGAGGGGGAGGAACATGGCAGCGCTTGATGTCGCCGCTAGGAAGATGATGGCGTACCTCGGCGTTGAATCCGGAGTCAATCTCAAGGTCCGGAGTATGATACCCATCGCTGTCGGCCTAGGCTCATCCGCCGCTGTCTGCGTCGCAACGACTGCAGCGATCGGAGAACTCTTCGAAGGCAACCTCACAAAGGAGAAGATCTCTGAGTTCAGCTATGAGGGGGAGAAGGTCATCCACGGCAACCCTAGCGGCGCCGACAATAGCATCGCCACATACGGCGGCATAATGAGGTACGAACGTGGTGTCGGCCTAAAAAGGCTCAAACTCGACGAGACCCTCACCTTTATAATAGGTAATACGCGCAAGAAGCGTTCTACCCGTAACATGGTAGAAGGAGTCAAGGCTCTCAGGGATCGCAATCCAGAGGTAGTTGACCCTATACTCTACACCATGGCAAGTCTCTCGCAGTCTGGTCTCGATACCCTACTCAGTGGAGACATGCAGAAGCTAGGAGACCTCATGAACCTCAACCACGGCTTACTCTCCGCCTTAGGCGTGTCGACTATCGAGTTGGACGAACTTGTCTACGCCGCGAGACGCGAGGGCGCACTCGGTGCCAAACTCACAGGCGCTGGTGGTGGAGGCTGCATGATCGCTCTTGCTGAGGCTGTAAACCTTAGCAAGGTCGAGAAGGGCATAAGGGCTGCCCGGGGCTACTCGATGAGGGTCAACCTCACAGACGAGGGCGTGAAGACGAGGAAGATTAATGATGGAGATCCTTAAGCTCGGTGGTTCGGTCGTTACCCAGAAGGATAGACCAAAGATCCCCAATATGGAGGCCATAGATAGGCTAGCACACGAGGTAGCCTCGGCTGGGTCGAGGAGGCTCGTAGTTGTCCACGGAGGAGGCTCATACGGCCACCCTCTGGCGAAGGAATATGACATAGTAATAGGTTACTCGTCGCCAAGGCAGCTGTTGGGCTTTTCTCTCACCCACCAAGCGATGGTTGAGCTTAATAGGCTCGTAGTCGAGGCTTTCTTCGCCGAGGGCATTCCAGCCATATCCATCGCTCCATCCTCGTTCATAGTCACGGAGGACCGTAGAATCGTGGAAGCCGACTTCAGTGTCATTTCTAAGACGATAGAATCCGGATTCATCCCTGTGCTCTATGGTGACGCGGTCCTGGACTCGGCACGTAGGTTCACCATTCTCTCAGGCGACCAATTAGCTGTTAGACTCGCCACAGACCTCGGGGCGAAGAGGATCATATTTGGTGTCGACGTGGACGGCGTTTATACGGCGAACCCCAAGTTATCGAAAGAGGCTAGACTCGTTGAAGAGCTCTCCCTGAGTCAGATGCGTGGAATGGTCCGCATTGGGGAGGCGCTATCAACAGATGTTACCGGGGGTATGCTAGGGAAGATACAGGAGGCTGGCGCAGCCGTTGAGGCGGGCGTTGAGGTTCAGCTTGTCAACGCGTTGAAACCAGGTATTATAAAGGAAGCCCTACGGGGGGAGAAGGTCCCGTGCACTTGGCTTAGGAGGTAAAATGATGAGCATCATGAAGAGGAAGCAGAGACACATAAAGGTCAGCCTCGAGGAGAATGTAGACTCCGAGTTTCCGACTGGATTCGGCGACGTGAGCCTCGTCCATAAGGCGGTTCCCGAGATCGACCTCAGTGACGTTGACGTCAGCACAAAACTGTTCGGGAGGAAGTTATCCGCACCACTCATCATTTCCGCGATAACCGGCGGCACCAGAGAGGCAGAGAGTATCAACAGGATCCTCGCCACGGTCGCCCAGAAGCTAAAGATCGGCATAGGGGTTGGGAGCCAAAGGATCGCCATCGAGCAGCCCGAGGTAGAGAGGACTTTCCGCGTCGTAAGGGAGGTTGCCTCAGATGCCTTAGTGATCGGCAACATTGGTTGCCCTCAACTTAGCCTCGGTTGGGGATTCAAGGAGGCGAGGAGGGCAGTAGAGATGGTCAACGCAGACGCCCTCGCTGTACACATGAACCCACTGCAGGAGGCCGTCCAAGTTCGGGGTGATACGAAATACAGGGGGATCGTGAAGAAAATCAAAGATTTGACTGGTTGCTTGGGGGTCCCTGTAATCATGAAAGAGACGGGAGCGGGTATCTCCTATGAGGACGCTTCGAGTCTCGAGGCAGCGGGAGTTGCCGGGTTCGAGATCAGTGGTCTCGGTGGGACGAGCTGGGCCGCTGTGGAGCACCATATAGCTCGTGAGGTGGGGGATGGGAGAATGGAATACCTTGGTAAGGCGTTATGGAGCTGGGGGATACCCACCGCATGCAGTCTCGTCGAGGTGAGAGCCGCTTCAAGAGGAAAGGTGATTGCCTCCGGTGGCCTCAGGAGCGGACTAGACGTGGCGAAAGCCCTCGCACTCGGCGCGGACGCTGTTGGAATCGCTAAGCCTTTCCTACAAAAGGCGGTTGAGGGGGAAGAAGCGCTGGAGAAACACATCGAGACAATCATAGAGGAGACAAAGATCTGCATGTTCCTTGTAGGTGCCCGGAATCTAGCTGAGATGGGAAATGTCCCAGCTGTTGTAACAGGCTGGACTGCGGAGTGGCTCAGGGCTAGGAACTTCAGCCCAGAAAAGTTCGCAACTAGAAGCGGGTAGGACATCTTTTTATCTCCGTTGACGAGTGCTACCAATGGTTGCCATGTCGAGCGGCGACACAATAAAAAGGAAGTTGGTCGAGAGCGTAAAACCAGTAGACAAATTCATAGACGAGATACTGAAGCCTAAGCGTCCCGAGGTATTATACGACGCCTCGAGGCACCTTGTCATGGCGGGAGGCAAGAGGCTCCGACCCTTCTTCACCGTGAAAGCATGCGAGGCTGTCGGGGGGGATGCCCGCGATGCAATACCGTTCGCCGCGGCGCTCGAGATTATCCACAACTTCACACTCGTACACGACGATGTCATGGACAACGACTCGATGAGACGTGGGGCACCCACAGTTCACACAAAATGGGGCGTCTCCATAGCAATAGCTGCGGGTGACCTTCTATTCGCGAAGGCCATCGAGGCGATGACGACGTACGCCCCGAAGGGCATGAGTGCGAAACGCGTCAAGGCATGCGTGGAGATCGCGACGAGGGCGACCATAGAAATAAGCGAGGGGCAGGTCCTCGACGTCTCGTTCCCGAGCACCGCCAATGTCACCGAAGACGACTACATCGCGATGGTGGGCGGGAAGACCAGCGCCCTATTTAGGGCATGCGCCGAAATAGGAGCCATCGCCGGCGGTGGGAAGACCCGACAGGTCAAATCCCTCGGTAAGTTTGCCTGGGACGCCGGCATTGCCTTCCAACTCATGGACGATTATCTTGGGGCTACCGCAGATGAGAAGATTCTCGGCAAACCCGTGGGGAGCGACATCAGAGAGGGAAAGAAGACGCTGATAATTATCCATGCCCTCCGGAAGGCGAAGCAACGGCAGAGAGAGCGCATCCTCGCAGTCCTCGGCAACCGTAACGCCACGAAGCAGGATATCGCAGAGGTTCACAGCCTTCTCCGAGACATCGGCTCGATAAACTACTCGGTAAAGAAGGCCGACAGATATATCGCAACCGCAAAAAGGCATCTCAAATATCTCCCCGACTCGGAGGCGAAGAGCGACCTCTTCGCACTCATCGGCTACTTTACGGACAGGAAATACTGAGCGATGGAAATCGCTTCTCTTTTTAAGAAAAGGATAATAGTTTTCGCTTTCCTTACTGGGCGTAGGGGTTTCCAGTGGGGTTAAACTTGGAAAGGATCAGGGAGTCCGCGGTTAAGTATGCCGTCTTCAACGCGTCCCAATACGGTGGGAAGGCGAATTCCGGATCCGTTATGGGGAGAATATTCGCCAAGTATCCCGAAGCGAAGGCCGACGCAAAGGACGTCCAGGTACTCGTCTCGGAGGTCGTCGTCGAAGTCAACTCTTGGTCTATCGATAAGATAATGGAGACCGTGAAGCAGTGGCCGGAGCTTTTCGAGGTGAAGAAGGTTGAGGAGAAGAAGACTCTCCCACCTCTGAAGAATGTTGAGAAGTGGCAGATGGTAAAGGTGAGGTTCGCCCCGAACCCCGACGGACCACTCCACCTCGGGAGCGCTGAGTCGATCATCTTTAGCGACGAGTACGCCAAAATGTACAAGGGGCGCTTCATCCTCCGCTTTGAGGACACGAGCGCCGATGTCAAGCCTCCGATCCCGCAGATGTACGGCTGGATCCAGGATGACCTCGAGTGGCTCGGAGTTAAGGTTGATGAGAAGTACATACAATCTGAGAGGCTAGCCATCTACTACGAGTATGCTGAGAAGCTTCTAGGCATAGGCGCTGGCTACGTCTGCAATTGCGATCCTGACAAGTATAAGCAGCTCTATATGGCGAAGCAACCCTGCCCCTGCAGGAATCTCTCCCCAGAGGATCACCTAAAACGATGGCGGATTATGCTCGACGGCGGCTACAAGCGGGGCGAGGCCGTAGTCAGGGTCAAGACTGACCTCACTCATCCTAACCCAGCGATACGCGACTGGCCCGCGCTTAGGATATCCACCAGATCTCACCCCCTCCAGAAGAGGAGGTACCGCGTCTGGCCACTATACAACTTCAGCTGTGCTGTCGACGACCACCTCATGGGTATTAGCCACGCGATAAGGGGGAAAGAGCACGAGGTCAACAGCACCCGTCAGATGTACCTCTACGACCACTTCGGCTGGCAGTTCCCTGAGGTGATAAACGTCGGTCGTCTGGGCCTTGAAACGGGGATTCTAAGTAAATCAAAGATCCGGGCAGGCGTGGACAGCGGTGTCTACTCGGGCTGGGACGATCCCCGGCTGGGGACGCTCCGTGCCTTAAAGCGCAGGGGGCTGCAGCCCGAGACGATAAGAGGGATCATGATCCAGGTCGGGCCGAAGCCCATCAACGTCACAATCACCTGGGGAAATATAGCCGCGGCAAATAAGAAGCTCATCGACCCGAATGCGAATAGGTACTTCTTTGTCGTTGATCCCGTTGAATTGAAGATTAATGGGTTGAAAGAGCCACTGCAGGCGAGACTGCCGCTCCACCCCGACCATCCTGAAAAAGGCTACAGAGAGTATAACATTGAGCCAGACGGTGGTGAGTACGTATTCTTTGTCCAGTCAAAGGACCTAGCCGATGCGAAGGAGAGACTGATACGCCTTATGGGACTTGTCAACATCGAAGTGAAGAAGACCGGAAAGACCGTTGAGGGAAAGTTCCACTCCCAGGAGCACCAGATCGCTAAGGAGAAGGGCGCCGTTTTTATCCACTGGCTTACTGAGGGCAACTCGGTCGATGCCGAGGTTGTCATGCCCGATGCCTCAGTCGTCAAAGGCAAGGTGGAGAAGCTTACCGCTAAACTAAAGGTTGACGATATGCTCCAGTTCGAGCGCTTTGGCTTTGTCCGCGTTGATTCGTTAAAGCCACTTAGGTTCTACTATGCCCACGACTAACAACGCTCTTTACATAATGTTTAAAAACAAAGGGTCAGGGGGTAGTATGCACAACTGGAGGAAATGACAATGTCAGCGGATCCTTCGAAACCGTTCTATGTCAAGTTTGAGGTACCTAAGGAAGTAGCCGAAGCCGCCTACGAAGCCTTGAAGATCGCCCGTGAGACGGGTAAGATAAGGAAGGGCACGAATGAGACGACTAAGACTATCGAGAGGGGGAAGGCAAAGCTCGTCCTCATAGCTGAGAACGTGTCGCCCCCTGAGGTGGTTGCACACCTCCCCCTGCTCTGTGACGAACGAAAAGCACCCTATGTCTACGTGCCAGAGAAGCAGCGCATTGGCGAGGCTATAGGATTAACAGTAGGCTCAGCGGCGGCTGCCATCGAGGAGACAGGGGACTCGGAGAAGCTCGTCGCCGAGATCATCGAGAAGCTTAAAGGCATAGTCAAGTAGGGTGACCTCAGTGTCAGAGGAACAGGAGAGTCTGACGAAGGCAACGATTATCCAAATAGTCGGCAGGACTGGCCTGACTGGTGAGGTTATTCAGGTTCGTGTTAGGATCGAGGATGGCAAGGACAAAGGGCGCATCATCACCCGGAACGTAAAGGGCCCGGTTAGGATAGATGACCTTCTGCTACTTCGTGAGACTGAGCGTGAGGCTAGAAAGATTAGGTAGGGCTAATGTATGCCGACTGTCTACAAATGCGCGTTCTGTGGGAGCGATATCGCCCCCGGTACCGGGATAGGCTTCGTCCGGAGGGACGGACGTGTCCTAAGATTCTGCGGGAGCAAGTGTAGGAAGAGCAGCCTAAAGCTTGGTAGGGACCCCCGGAAATTAAAGTGGACCAAGGCCTGGGGCCAACAGCGTTAAACCGCTTCTAATTCACCAAATTTTTAGCTGCTTTTCAGGATTTTTATAGTATATTTTTAAATGAGATTGACACCTTGAGGGGTCGCGCGTGACTTGTATTCCGTCCCAAACGGCGATGTTTTAAATCTCTCTCTCGAGTTGATCGAGTTTTTCCGAGAGTTTATCCCGATATATCTCTCATTCCCTCTCGGCGGCGAAGCCATTATAGGCTGAAGTGCCTCCCCTATCAGGAATAAGGATGTATCAGGAAACTCTCGTTATCCTGAAGCCAGACGCCCTAGAGCGGGGTCTCGTGGGAGCGATAATAGAATGTTTCGAGAGAGCAGGACTTAGTATAATCGACATGCGCTACTATCAGAAGGTGAACACTGCGATTCTCAAGAAGCACTACCCGGACTCGATGGCTGAGGGACTGGGACAGAAAGCGCAGCTTGCTACCTCGGGGATAACTGACCAAAAGGCTCACGGCATGAAGGTGCTGGAGAGGTTAAGGAAGTATTTCACCCGTAACCCAGTCATCGCCATAAGGTTCGGTGGCGAGTACGCCATACAAACTGTGAGGAAAATAACAGGCTACACTGACCCCGTAACTGCGGATAAAGGAACAATCCGGGGTGATTTCGGAGCCGACTCGATAGCGAAGAGTACCGCTGAGGGGCGTGCTTGCGAGAACCTCATACACGCCTCAGGCAACCCCGAGGAGGCGAAGGCAGAGCTCGCCCTCTGGTTCCCAGAACAGCCATAAGCACGTGCAAGTAAAAATGATTAAGGCTAAAAAATTTAAGCAGATAAAATGAGAGCTTATCTCTCCCTCTTCCCCGCAATATAATCCTCGACCCATTGATGCGCCTGGTCATCTGGGACCTGTTGAGGTGGGTGTTTGAAACTATAGCTACTTATCCCGAGGAGGGGACCGCCTATTCCCCTATCAAGGGCGATCTTCACCGCCCTAACTACGTCGATCACAACACCGCCACTATTTGGGCTGTCATTCACCAGAAGCTTCGCGTCCATCGTGAGGGGTAAGTCGCCAAAACCCTTCCCATTAATCCTGATGTA
The DNA here is from genome assembly GCA_964539725.1 of uncultured Candidatus Bathyarchaeia archaeon. GTDB lineage: Archaea > Thermoproteota > Bathyarchaeia > TCS64 > TCS64 > UBA8941. The sequence continues at coordinate 14,502 of CAZIKD010000005.1, forward strand.
GCATACCTTGTGGTCCTTGAGGAACGGGACATAGTCGCTGGGACCAATCCTCGTTGGTACCTCGTAGGGGATGAGGCTCTGGACTGCCTGCGTCTTGCTGACGCGCTTAGTCTTGAGCCTGTTCTCAACCGTCATATTGAGGAAGTCGGTGTTTCCACCGATGTTGAGTTGATAAGTTGAATCGATCTTGACTCCGCGGTCGTAGAAGAGCTTCGCTAGTACCCGGTGGACGATAGTGGCGCCGACTTGGCTCTTTATGTCGTCGCCTGCGACGGGAAGCTTCTTATTCTCAAATTTTTTCGCCCACGCTGGTACGCTGCAGATAAACTCTGGAATACAGTTGATAAAGGCGCATTCCGCATCGAGGGCGGCTTCAGCGTATGTTTGTGTACCCTTAGCGCTGCCGACTGGGAGATAGTTTACAAGCATGTCAGCATCCGTCTCTCTGAGTATCTGGGTAACATCTACGGTCTCGATTATGCCGTCGGCATGGAAAGACTCATACATGTGGGGAGCTACCCCGTCGCTTATTGGCCCCGCGTAGACTTTGGCACCCGTTTTTGGGACATCGCTAAATTTGGCACAGCAATTGGGGTGAATCCATATAGCATCTGCGAGATCCTTTCCTATCTTTTCCTTGTTAACCTCGAATGCAGCAACGAATTTGATGTCCCTTATATGATAGTCTCCGAAGTAAGTGTGCATTACACCAGGGATATCCTCGTCTTTTTCGACGTTCTTATAGAACTCGACGCCCTGGACTAGGGCGGAGGCGCAGTTGCCGACGCCGGCAATAGCTACCTTTATAACCGTATCAAATCCTCCGTGAACGCCTGTGTTATCAATACGCTGAGGCGATACCCGTTTAAGGGTTTCCCAGTGGGTTACCGTCATGAGCGCAATATCGATATTAAATCTAAATTTATTGTGGAATATGATTCGCGCGCATGAGGATTCATAAATACTATCACGATTTTACAGGATTATAATGGAGGTTACAATGTTTAAGAGAACTTAGGATGTGCGCCTGTATGTGCCCGGGCGGGGTGAGAAGATTGTACCATCTCTCATCAGAGTACTTATCAACTTCGCGGCATCGCTCCTGTTTATGCCTTCCTCGGCAAGCGCTTCATAAAGGTCGTCGTCCTTAACCGGACCGGTCCTCTCTAGCTCTGCTATTTTGGCGAGTACCTTCTGGAGCTGGGTCTGTAGGCTTCTTGGTTTCCCCGTATAAAGGATGTCAATATCTATCTGGCCTGTGGTGACGTCGATACCTACTTGTTCTAGGCTGCTCTGCATCAGGGTGATGACTGCCTCTGCGTCTTCCTTAGTGACCTCGCTCCGTAGGTGGGCTTTGGCTCGGGCCTCGGCGAGTCTCACTAGGCTCTCTAGCTGGCGCGCTGTGATGCTTACGGCTGAGGCTTCTCCTCCTTCCATGGAGGCGGTCCTCATCTTAACGTAGAATTCCTTGAACCGGGTAATGACATCTTCGTTGAGGATAGGTCGGACGCGCGTCTTGGCGTAGCTAATATACTTCCGGAACAACTCGGGGTCGATGGGAGAGGTGATGGTTGAACCCGCCGACCTGTGTAGACCAAGGATATGCTCCGCCATTGTAGCGTCTTTCTCTGCATCGGGTATGTCTTTGAGGACAAAGATGACATCGAACCTACTCAGGATGGTGATTGGTAGGTTGATATTTTGCCCGATTGTCTGGTAAGGGTTATATCGCCCCAACGTCGGATTTGCAGCGGCGAGAATACTTGTACGCGCATTAAGGGTTGCTACTATGCCACCTTTGGCGATAGCAACTATCTGCTGCTCCATTGCGGGGTGTATCGCGCCCCTATCTTCCTCCCTCATTTTATCGATTTCGTCGATGCAGCAAACCCCTTGGTCACTAAGGACCAAGGCACCGGCCTCGAGAATGAAGTTTCCCGTTCCTCCTTCCTTTACAACTGCAGCGGTGAGCCCGGCAGCGGTGCTTCCCCTCCCCGTCGTCATCAACCCCCTTGGCGCTATCTTCGCCGCGAACTGGAGGAGCTGGCTCTTACCTGTGCCTGGATCACCGACTAGAAGGACGTTTATGTCGCCTCTTATTCGGATATCTGGGAGTTCCTTATTCAGTCCACCAAATAGAAGATAGAGAATAGACTCCTTGATGTTTTCGAGGCCGAATATGCTCGGAGCTATGGATTGGAGTAGCCTACGGTGGACCCAGGGATCCTGGGCTATCTCCTTGATCTTGTCCTCATCATCGGGGGAGATGTTGGTCATCTCGGATTCGCGTCCGCTCACCTCAAGGCTGCTTGCTTCCATAACCATATCGAAGATGCGTAGCTGCCCTCCACGCCCGAAGCGCTGAAGGAGGTCGACGGAGCCAACAAGGGTTATCCTGTCGCCGGGGCGGGCTTGGTCGACAACATCATCTTTAAGGTCAACGTGGAGGCTCCTGGGGAGCTGCCCCGGGGGAAGGTCCTCCGGTCTCTCCTGTATCGTGATCCTCTGTGAGTCCATGAAGACCGATAGTTTTGGGACGAGGTCGAAGCGAGTCTTGCTGTCGCAGTGCTCGCACTTCATCGGGGTCTTTAAGGTCTCTCCGTCTTGCTCGACGTAGTTTAGCTCGTTACAATTGCTGCAACGGAAGACGGCCTTCATGACTTGAGGCGTTGTAGCTGATGCGCGTACGATGATTCCTTGGACCATGACTAGGCGACCGATGTGCTCGGAGCCAATCCTACGTAGCTGAGTCACGGAGGGGAGAGCTCTAAATCGGACGTGAATCTTCTTTTGCGCCTCGGCGTAGACTAGGTCCCGCTGCCTCAGTTTATCATATACTACGCGGCTGAAGAGCTCAAGTATCCTGTCAGGGTCTTTAATTACGTCAGCGGCGAGCTCCATGTCATAGTTGTAGATATCGTTGAAGTCGACTATGAGTGATCTGACTCCCTTTATGGGCATCTCTTGGATGGTCTGCTCATACTTGAGAACGCCTTCGGGGTTCCTGTAGTCCTCAACGAATCGGGTGAAAACTTCCTCATGACTGACTTGCTTCGCCATTACTTAGTTCCCAGCCTCCTTATATTCCGACGCCAATCGGCGATAATGTGCTCGAGGGCTTGGTAGAGTACTTGTTCCTCAGGCTGGAGAATACCAGGTTGAGGCGAGGTCTCAGTGGTTGCTATGCGCGTTACCTTACTAACTCGACTTTCGATAATCTCCCTAAAGCGTGCGTGAAGCCTGTTTAGCTGCTCCGTCTTGGTGGGGTCGCCCTCAGCTGCTTTCAGCGCTAGTGCCAGACTGATATATGCTCTGGCGTAAAAGTCCTTTGACAAGGCTCCAGGCGGGCCACCTGGGTTGAACCTTTCTTTGAAGTGGGTCGAAGTCCATTCTTCAGCGGTGAGACCCTCCTCACCATATTTAGCGAGGCCGGTTTCAACGAGGACGCCAGCGACCCAAAGGGGGACTGAGAACTCTTTTCTCTCATCGACCTCACCTAGAACGAGACCTGGAGTCTCGATCTTCGGAGTCTTCCTAAGCGCCACCAGCTTGATGGGCGTGTTCTCGTACTCTATGAGACTCAAGTTCACAGACAAGCCTGGTGGCACCAGCAGTTGAATAGCCGGGTGGTTAGTAGTATAACCGTATCCCCAAGCATTGTTTACACCGGCGAGGCAACTGAGACCCTCTATGGTTTTAAGAGGAGCCTCGCCGAGGATAAGAACCGTGCAACCCCCCGCAGAAAGCTTCGAGAGACTCGCAAACGTTGTGAGGGCAGAGGTGGAGAAACCCGAAACCCGCAGGAAGGTGGAGGCAAGGATAAAGGAGTTTAAAGAGGGACCGGGAAAGGGAGAGGACTGGTGGTTCGAGGAGCTCGTCTTCTGTCTCCTTACCGCTAACTACAGCGCAAGGGGCGCTCTGACTTGCATAGCATCTTTAAAAGAGGACAACGCTCTCAGCGATGGTGGTCTGGAGCAACTCAAAGCTTGCCTTGAGCACAAGCACAGATTCCCACAGAAGAGATCCGAGTTCATACTTAAGGCGCGCGCGCATAAGAGTGACCTGAAGAAGACAATAATATCACAGCTTAGCAGCCATGCAGCGCGAGACTGGCTCGTTGAGAAAATAACCGGTCTCGGAATGAAGGAGGCGAGCCACTTTCTTCGTAACGTAGGCTACCTTGACCTAGCAATAATAGATAAGCACATAATCAGCCATATGCTAGAGCAGGGAATTATAGATGAGCGCCCCAAGACACTGACGAGGAAAAAGTATCTAGAGTATGAGAAGATACTCACAAGCGTCGCTGGATTACTCGGGATGCCGTTGGGGCAAATGGACCTCTATCTCTGGGCGAAGAAAAGCGGCGAGGTGATCAAGTAGGATGAGAGTCAAAATAAACGGCGAGACACGAGAACTATGGACTCTCTGGAGAGAGGGTGTCAACGTCAAGATGATCGACCAGCGCTATTTACCGCATAGATTCGAGATACTTACACTACACACCCACTGTGAAACAGCGGAGGCGATCCGTGAAATGGCAGTCAGAGGCGCCGGAGCCATAGGTGTCGCAGCAGGCTACGGCATAGCCCAGGCCGCACTCGAGGCGAAGGAGAGGAAGCTGAAAGACTTCAAAGCATACGTCTCCGAGGCTGCGAATACTCTAAGGAACACACGCCCCACAGCAGTCAACCTCTTTCACGCAATCGACCGCTGTATTAAAGCCATTTCGAGTGGAAGCGTCTCCGAGCGAGTTGCCTCCGCATGCGCAGAGTCTGACAGGATCGCGTTAGATGACCTCGAAGCATCAAAGAAGATGGGTGAGTATGGAAACGCCCTCATTGGAGACAGATGCCATATACTAACTCATTGCAACGCGGGTGCCCTCGCATTCATAGATAACGGCTCTGCCCTCGCCCCGATACGCGAAGCACACAGATCTGGGAAATGCATTTTTGTCTATGCTGATGAGACTCGTCCAAGAAGCCAAGGAGCAAAGTTGACCGCTTGGGAGTTACAACAAGAGGGAGTAAACTACGCTCTCATCGTGGACAACGCTGCTGGCCACTATATGTTCCGGGGCGAGATCGACCTCGTCTTAGTAGGCGCTGACAGGATCGCCGCAAACGGAGACACTGCAAATAAGATAGGCACATATGAGAAGGCCGTCCTCGCCCTAGAGAATGACATCCCCTTCTATGTAGCGGCGCCTAAAATGACCTTCGATACTAAATGCCCCACGGGGAAGAGTATAGAGATCGAAGAAAGGAGCTCTGAGGAGGTCAACTGGGTCTGGGGAGTCGACGAGGATGGCATATATAGGAGGGTTCGCATATCTGCCGAGGGCACAACCGCCCTCAATCCTGGCTTTGATATCACCCCCGCTAAATACATAACCGGGTTCATCACCGATGTAGGTGTGATTAAACCCCCCTTTAGTAGGTGTATCCGCGAAGCTTTCCATCCTAAGAAGGACAAGGGGAACTAACCATACAGCTTATATTTTCCTAGTAGTTTCCTTTTGGCGGGACCCGCCTTAGCTCAATGGTAGAGCATTCGGCTGTAGCTTCCGCCCCGTGGGGCGAAGGCAATCAGGCCTTGAGCAGACACCGAGTGGTTCCAGGTTCAAATCCCGGAGGCGGGACCACTTTCCAATCTAATAATTTAAAATTCTTTTCATTATATTTGGTAGAACACTAGAAGGCATGCAAGTCAACAACCACTCAAGCACTTGTGAGCAAGATCTCGTAATGTATGCGATAAGGCGTTATTCGATATCGAGTTTGGAAGATCTTCACACCCTCGCGTGCGGGAAATTATGAGAGAGGATTAGGCGAGCTTCTCTTTTGCCAATTTCTCCACAGCCACAACGACCGCCTGCGTTCCTTTATCCCTGAGCCCCTCCGCGTCAAGATTCTTGAACATTTGCTGCACTATTGCCGTCCCGACGAGGGGCATCTTGAGACTATCACTAGTCTCCATGATTATGCGGAGGTCCTTTAGGTAATCCTTCACTTTGAAACCGGGTTCGTGGTCACCTACGAGGAGCTTCGCCCCATTGTTGGTGAGCTGCCAGCTCCCAGCCGCACCCCCAGCGACTGCCGTGTGCACCTTCTTTACGTCGACACCCGCCTTTTTTGCGAAGACGAGAGCTTCAGCGACGCCGAGCATGTTAATCCCTACGAGTATCTGATTCACAGCCTTACAGATCTGTCCATCGCCATTTCCACCGATATGTGTTATTGTTTTCCCCATAGCCTGGAAGACGGGAATAGCTTCTTCGAATGCATCTTTATCACCACCAACCATGATGCTTAACGTCCCGTTCCGGGCGCCCACATCCCCGCCGCTGACTGGGGCGTCGAGCATCTTGATCCCTCTCTCTTGAAACCTAGACGCCATTTCCCTAGTCTTAATTGGGCTGATAGTGCTCATATCGATGACAATCGTACCTGGTTTGACTCCTTTGATGACGCCATTAGGTCCGAGAAGGACCTCTTCAACGTCCTTCGAATCAGTGACTATGTCGATGACGATGTCGCAATTTTCGGCGACTTCTTTAGGTGACTTCACCACGTTGGCGCCAGCCCTAGCGAGGATCTCAGTTCTTGACGTAGTCCGGTTCCAGACTGTTAGGGGGAAACCTGCTTTTAGGATGTTCATAGACATTCCACTACCCATTAGACCAAGCCCGATGAATCCGATACGCTTCAAATGAACCACAGTACTGATAAGCATACTAATACCCTTAAGACCTTTTCAGATAGTTTCCGATGACGTCCAAAAAAAACCATGTGTCCAGAACCAACATACAAAGTCGTTGACTTATTCGCAAG
>CAZIKD010000006.1:0-21328 GCA_964539725.1 uncultured Candidatus Bathyarchaeia archaeon
AACCTGCCCATCGTAGCGCGACTTTTTGCGCAGCTACAAGCCCCGTCCTTTAGGGTGGGGTAGTTGACTACGCGTGACTACTCAGAAGCGATTATTCCGAATGCGGGCCAAATCCTCAACGGCAAGCCCACTGCTCCGCCCTTCGCCATCCCACGGGTTAAACGAGCAAGCGACTTTGTGGTGGAGATTACAGGGCCTGGGGTCGGAGCCGGCACCAATCCCAAAAACCGCCCTGCATCGGCCCCCCCGCACTCCACTCCCGCCACCTGATTGCGGGCTGCACGATTCTACCGCCGCTTGAAAGGATGGTGTGACGGGCGGGGTCACAAGTCGATTTTCTTAAGCTCTTCAAGCTCCTCGGGCGTGAAGAACTCTTGCCATTCAAGCGGCCTGACTGAGAGCACGCTGCGGCCATCTTTCACAGACTTCTCAATTCGCACCAGCCCATCCTCAGTCAGTCGTTTGACTGATGCGTATACCTTGCCTGTTGACCAGCCGATGGCTTTGGAGAGGGCATATATGCTCTCGCCTGGGTGCTTGTCGATCAGTTGATAAAGCGTCCAGTCGGTATCCTCGCCCTTCCTCTTAACCGCCTCCACCGCAGAAAGGGGGGCCGGAACTCGCGGGACTCGGGATGTCTCCGATACTAGGGGGGGCATAATTCTAATTCTCTCCTTAATTATGTGATCGTATTATGTGGATATATATAATAGACAGTGCCTCCGCCTTCATCGCCCCGGCCTCTTGCAGGGGCTTGGCCCTCTCCAGCCGGGCAAGGTCCTCGACCGTTCTGCCAGCTCCCTGGCATGGAGCGTGGCCGGAAGCAGCTGGAGATAGCCAGGGCCTCAGCCACTTCAGAGAGGCGACCCCTCTCAGGACTTTTTCTCCGGCTTCCAGCGGCCTGGGGTCGGAGCCGCCGCTATTCCCCTGAAAACGCCCTGCAATTGGGGGGGGGAGCGCTTCATTTGTGGATCTCCCGCCCCCCCCTGGGTTGCGGGCAGCAATCATCTCCCGCCGCAGCAAGGGATGGTGTGATGGGAGACAGACCCCTCTTTTTGGGGTACGATAGCAATCGGTTTTAGGATGGAATAAGCGTCTTTTAGCCAGATGAGGACAACGCTGCAGTCATAGTAGGATAGCATGGTTAAAGCCGATCTAGTCCGCCAACAAGTTCGATTTACTTGGTAAGATGTAGATTGATCCATCCAGCGGCCAAAATGAGCTATAGTGATGGCTTCGTGCGGGGGATGAGACCCCCGCCCCACCTAATCAGAACCCTTGGCGATCTGTAATTCTCACAGAAAGTATATAGCCATTGCATATCACTGAAGCAATAATAACTATCGGAGGGAGACTGTTGGTTGAAATTGGTCAACGCCAATTTTGGCTTTGGGTAACCCGTCCGGAATATTACCGGGATGAAGATGGCAACGATAGAGAAGATCTTGACCCAGGCAGTGGTGTGGATTCAGATGGCTGGTGGACTTGCCATAGGGACACTATGCGGGGGGATTTGGTCCTTTTATGGCGCACCAGGCCAAAGAGCGATATAGGCTATTTGATGCAAGCTGAAAGCGATGCGTATTCGATTGTTGAAGACAATATACATGGGTGGAAAGACGGATGCGATTTTCAAGTTCTCTATAAATTCGAGAATCCAGTAACGGTAAAAGATCTGCGTAATAGTCCCTATTTTGAGGATTGGGGGCCGCTCAGGTGTAGTTTTGAGCATAGTAATTTTAGGATAAATCAAGAGTATTGGGCCAAGCTAAATGAGCTTATTGGGGCAAAGAATGATGGATACATAACATTCCTAGAAGCCTTACAGAAGGAGCCAATTGCAAAGTTTATAGTTAAAGAAGGAGACTTCGAAGAAGCTTTAGTTAAGAATCTTGGAGTCCTCAATAAATTTGGCTATAATTTGGAATTGTATTCTGATCCTACAACAGGATTGTCAGGCCGGCAATTCATTTGTGGTTATGGTGGTCGAATAGATCTTCTCTGCCACGACAAAAGTCGGGGGCAATACGTTGTCATTGAGCTTAAAATCCTCCGAGCAGGACAGAATACGTTTGGACAGATCTCTGGCTACATGGGATGGGTACAAGATCGAATTGCGGGGAATAAGCCAGTACTGGGGCTTGTAATAAGTCGAGGATACGATACAAAATTTGAGGCGGCCCTAAAGACAACAAATCGAATATTCCCATTGCATGTCGACGATTTGGAGGAAGATTTAGGCTTCAGTAAAGGCTATCTAGATCCAAAAATTCCACCTAGACCGCCTGGCATTAAGCCTCTAACTTCGCCAAGTCCAAAGTCTAAAGGAAATTCATTACTCCGAAAAGGAGATATTCATTTACGTCAGGGCAGATATGCCGAAGCGATAGAGGCTTATGACAAGGCCATCGAGCTAGATCCAAGATATGCAAAAGCGTGGAACAATAAGGGAGATGCTCTCTATTTCCTGAACAAGCTCAATGAATCCGTTCAGGCTTTCGAGAAAGCCGTCGAAATAAATCCTCGATATGCTGAAGCCTGGTTCAACAAAGGCACTGTTCTCGATGATCAGGGCAAGTACGACGATGCCATCGAAGCCTATAACAAAGCCATCGAGTTGAAGCCAAATTATTTGGCGGCAATAGACAGCAAAGGGTTTGCTTTGAGGAATCTTGGTAAATATGATGCAGCTATAAATGAGTTTGACAAGGCTATTGAGATAAAACCCAAGTTCGCTGATGCTTGGAATGGCAAAGGCATAGTTTTGGATAATATGAAACGGTATGAAGAAGCTGTTGAAGCATATAATAAAGCCATAGCGATAAGGCCAAAGTTTGCCCTTGCTTGGAACAATAAGGGCATGGCCTTAGCTAATCAAAGCAATTATGAAGAGGCTATCCAAGCATTTGACAAGGCTATCGGTCTTGATCCTAAGAAGGCACTCGCCTGGTACAACAAAGGCGATGCTCTATACGCCCTAGGCAAATATGAAGATGCTGTTGTTGCTTTTGATAAAGCCACCGAACTTAATCCTAAAGAGGCAGCTATATGGAATAACAAAGGTTTTGCCCTTCATAAGCTAAGTAAATACGCTGACGCGCTCAAAGCCTACGAGAGAGCTATAGAGTTAGAGCCGCAACTAGCAAATGCTTGGTACAATAAGGGTTATGCTCTTTATGACCTTGGCAACTATGGTGAATCCATTGAAGCCTACGAGAGAGCTATCGAGTTCAAGTTAGATCCAGAGGGAGTGGCGATGGCTTGGAACCGCAAAGGCGTTTCTCTTTATAAACTGGGTAAGAACGATGATGCTATCAAAGCTTACGACAAGGCTATCGAGATAGATTCTAAGTATACACTAGCCTTAAGCAACAAAGGCGAAGCCCTCTGTACACAGGGTAAGTACGATGAGGCCATCAAGGCATTGGATAAGGCTATCGAGATGGATCCACAAGATGCAGACGCATGGAATATCAAAGGCAATACTCTCAATAAACTAGATCGTATCACCGAAGCGGAAGCAGCCTTCGCCAAAGCCAAAGAGTTGGGATATACAGGCTGATCACTGTTTCAAGCAGTATGTGTAACCTGTAATCCATCCCCTCTTTTTTCGTTCTGCTTTAAATGGTGCGACATTATTATAAGGATACTTTCCAGCTCAAACCCCCTGGGTATAAGCGCTAGATTCTACAGGATAGCCGATAGCGATTTTTCGCTATCGGCAAACCACCTCTTTTTGTGCTCATAGTCTATAGGAACGGTGGGTTAGCTGGAAGGGAGTTTGGCCGGATTTTTGATGGTTATTCAATTTGATACGTGCAACTTGCAAGCCGACCAGGTGTCTTATGTGCCATAAATAACCAGAAATACACAAAAAGTACACATAAGAAATATGGGCGCAAGCCGGATCGACGACCTCAAAAGAAGGATCGAGGACCTCCGAGACCAGAGGGCCCGCATAGACTATGCCATAGAGCTACATATGGCCGAGCTCCATGCCCTGGAAGCCAAAGGGGAGGCTGAAGAGAGGGGAGCTGAGGTCCTGGTGGTCAAGCCCGCCCGGGGAGGGGGTTCTTACGTCCTGCAGAAGGTGAAGTGCGGAAAGGATCACTGCCGCTGCTCTAAGCCGGGCGGAGATCTGCACGGGCCTTACTGGTATCTATTCACTAAAAGCGGCGGGAAGACAAAATCGAAATACATAGGCAAGGACAAGCCGGCCGGGGTGTGAACCGGGCTTGTCTTATGTGCCGCCGGCTTATGAGTCCTTCAATCGCCACATAAAAGATAGTTGGCTGGAAGATCTTTAATACAAGTACGTACACGTATGTTTATATGTCGACCAAGACCATAACTATAACAGAAGAGGCTTATAACAGGCTGAAGAGTCGAAAGGGTGAGAACCAGAGCTTTTCCGAGGTTATTATACGGAATTTCCCTGCCAAACGGAAGCTCTCAGAGATCTTGGCTGAGATCGGTCAAGATGATGCTTTGGCAGACCGAATTGAGGCAGCATCCAAGGAAATGCGTCAATCCAAAATGCGAGAAGTTGATCTCTGATGCTGGTACTTGATACCACCATCCTGATCGATGCCCTACATGGGAAAAAGGCCGCGCTTAGAAAGATCGTTGAGCTAGAAGAGACTGGAGAAACGATATGCACCACGCAAATCAATGTACTGGAGTTATATAAAGGCGCGTATTTCCCCGCGAAATCCAATGAGGACATACAAAAAGTTAAGAAGCTATTAGAGGCTTTCGTGGTCCTCGACATAAACGAGGACACTTATGAGTGGTTTGCGGCTCTTTCTGCCGAACTCAAATCTGGCGGAAAATCGATAAGCGACTTCGATGAGCTGATAGCCGCTATCACCATGACCAATGGAGCTGCAATAGTGTCAAAAGATAACCATTTTAAGCGCATCCCTGGATTAAGTGTCATTTCGTATTGAACGGCAGTGTACCGGATTTGATTGGATCGGTAGCTCACACCAGCCTTTCTGCGCCGACCCAAAGTCTTGGGCAGGCGGGAGAGGCGATGACGAGCGGTCGATGGTGAAGTGTACAGCCAAGATTGCTATCATACATTGCCGAGCCGCTCGAGCAGTTCGTTTATCTCCGCCTGCCTGGAGGCACGATTAGAGCTGGATGCCATAGAGATCCGCCCTATCCACGATGTCTTCCAGGGTTGGATAGCCTCTGATCCTCTCGCCCTGCAGCACCGCTTTCATATCCGTCCTCATGGGATGATCGATAGACTCCAATTTATCTCTGTTCTTTAGATAGAACAGTATGCAAAAAAGCCTTTGTGAGAGCTCCCCTGCCGAGTCAAGGGAGTGGATGAAGACCTCCTGGATGGACAGCTTCCTCTTGGGCAAGGTGTAGTAATTATCCCGCAGACGCAGCTCGATTCCGTAATCCCCATAGGCGGAAAAAGAAGTGGGCGTGGCGTCCTGAAGACGTATGCTCTTGAAGAGCACGTGGTTCCCGTAGCTCTTGATGAGCAGTGCCTCACGGGGGACGAGCCGCAGGACCTGGTATTCGAAAAGGGATGCCACGAAGTCCTTGAGCTTCGCCCAGAGTATGTAGTTGAAAGAGTAGTGGTAGGCTTTGCCTTTCCTGGACCGCGTGACCACGCCCAGCCGGAGGAGTCCTTTCAGGTAGCCATAAAGGGTATCGGCCGGGATGCCGGTCTCCATGGCCAGGTCTTCCAGGCTCCTCGGGACCTGGTCCAGCCTGGCGAGGAGCTCCAATCTTCGGAGGGAGAGAATCTTCGGCAGGGGCGAGGCCCGATGGCTGTAGTAGAGCCTCTTGAAAGCCTCTGCCGGGGGCGTGCCGGCCAGGATGGCTTCGCGTCCTCTTCGCTCTACCAGCCCCTTATCCACCAGGTGAGTTAAGAGCCTGGACACGGTCTCCCTTCGAAGTCCCAGCTCCTCTAGGAGGGCGCCGGGATTCATCGGCTCTTCGGATCCAGCGATGAGGACAAGCGCCCTGATATCGTTCTCGCTCAAAGGCATTTTCTTTAAATAAGATCAAATATGTATATAAATGTGATCCTATTTCAAGAGAAAAAGGACAAAGAGGGAAGGGGTAGACGAACCATACATCATAGCTACTGCGGTCCTTTCTTTTCCTTGGCTCGCTTCAGGATCTCTTCAATCTCTTCAAAATAGCCTGGTTGCCGCATCTCCTCCAGTTCCTCGGGCGTGAAATACTCCTGCCATGCCTTCGGCCTGACCACAAGCACCTCGCGGTTGTTCTTTACGCTCTTCTCGATGTGGATCATGCCCGCCCGCTCCAGCCTCCGGGCTGAGGTGTAGGTCTTGCCGGTGCTCCAGCGCATCGCCTTCGATAGGGCATATACAGACTCGCCGGGCATTTCCTCGATCTTGTCGTAGAACTGCAAATCGGTGTCTGCGCCCTTCTCCCTCACGGCTTCGATGGCATGGTGAATGGTCTTCCCACGCATGGCATATACAACCGTTTGAATCTATTTAAAATTTATCTCTATCCTTTATGAGTAGCGATAGTAACATTTAAATCATTATGAGCTATTCTAAAAAGCATGGTGGGCGGTATGGGCGGCGTGTTTTGATCAGTATATGCGGGGGCACAAAAGAGAGGAAAACAGCTCATATACCAAGGCGATATTTCACAAAAAGGTTCCAAAACGATAAACACCAGAAAAAAGAGGACGAACGGGCACTGCGTTCGTTCATAGCTCGCGGATATATGAGGATGCATCCCACGCATGGCGAGATGACCTATGAGCTTACCGATGACGGATTGGCGTTCTGCCGAGAGATGGCCCGCCGACCAGCATAAGAACATCCCTGCTCTCTGCCAGGCACTGTACTCCTGGTGTTCTAGGCATCTGGACCCCACATTGCGTTGGTTGTGAGGAGAGAAATAGAGGAAAGAACAGGTAGAATTCGGTTAGGAGCAATGGTCGCATGTTTGAAGAGATCTTGGAGCTGTACAAGACGAGGTTGGCCGAGAAAGAAAAGGATCTAAGCGGATATCGGGCAATGATTCAACTGGTAACGACCATCGAAAAGATGTCCCAGGAGGTCCTCTCTGCTCAGAGCAATGTGGCTCTTTTAAAGAAGCTAGAGGACCAGGTCGACAGGCAGTCCAGAGAGTTGAGAGATCTGAAAGTAGAGCTTGAGGCTGCAAAGAGAATCTCGCCACCTGTTCGGAAACAAAGGGGAAAGGCGCTGGACGGTCATGCCTGGGAGCTTATCGATCTCTTGAGCAAGAAGCAGGGCAGTTGTACTACGAACGAGCTAGTGGAGATGCTTGGCCTGAACAAGGCAACTGTGATTAGCGTTATGAAGAGGGCAGTAGCTCTAGATCCGGATCACCTCAAGCTGACTAGAGGAAAGAGGAGGAAGATTAACCTGGCATATGTTCCCTGAGAATACTGCCACATGCAATATATAGCCGGGCCGCGTCCGGCTGGAGGATTACGGAATGTCGAAAAGCGAGAACCTCGAAGCCGGGGCTCACGGCACTAGAACAGGCAAAGGAGACCAAAGAATGAGAAATCCAGGTTTGCACAAGCGCGCTGTAGCGCAGGAGGCTTCAGCTCCGGAGTCATGCCCTCGTTGTCAAGCGATTGATAGCATATCAGACAAAGAAATAGACAGGAGGCTCGCTAGAGATCTCGAATTCTTTGAAGGCCGAAGGAATTACCTTGGCTCCTTAACGGATCTCCCAGACCATAGCCCAAACTGTCCCCTGTATCAGAAGACAACGGCCCGGTCTGAGAAAAAAGTAGACGCTAAGCTCGCACAGCTAATTGAGCTCATGAAGAAGAGGATAAGATGAAGGGGCAGACAGCTTAAAATACCGGCTGAATGTGCTCGAAAAACGCGGCCCTGGCAGACGATAATAACGAGATGCATAATAAGATATTAATAAGATATAAAAAAAATAAATAAAAATGGAATCGAACTGTGGATAGAATAGTGGCCGGGTCCGTGGGATTCACGTCCCGGCATTCGAATGAGCTAGGGAACAATATATCATAGAAAATATATCTTAATATAGTTTTCGGTTAAGATCGGTTATTTAAAGTATAACTTGAGAAATTATTTAAATATGATATCTATAGGATCGGGATCAAAGCGATAAAAAAAGAGCTTCAGATCGTCTCTACCTTCTCCACACCCACCTTCTTTACGTTCGGCCTCCAGATCTTGTCCGGCATCCAGGCCGGGGCTCCTGCAGGTTTCTTCACCTGGACCCGCTTTCCAGTAAACACATGGACCTTCTTTGTGCCCCGCTCTCTGAGCCTGATCTCCTTGTGGCCCCTGTTGGCCGCCTTCAAAGCCGCCTGTCGGGGCGATTTTCCCGAAAATACTCCAATCTCGTTGCCCTGGTCGTCCCGCAGGGCGAAATTTCTTTTCTCCTTCTCGGTTATTGCGATCCCACCTAGTATTATGATCTATTAATGTGCCCTGATGACTTATATTGTTTCCTGGCACACGATAATCTGTCGAGGGTTGAGGGACAGGAGGGCGTGAGATGGTATCCATCGCCGTCTACGACGGAGCAACGGGAATGAGAGGCAGTACATCTCGCTTGATGACTGCTGCGCCCAACGTGGCTTCTACTCCCTTCTCACTGCTGTGCTTCTTTGTGTGTCGCCCCGATGCCCTTAGCTCCCGCTCAAGGCCGCGGGCGCGGTTCCCCAAAGCGTCCGCGGGGAACACTACACGCGAGGGGCGTCGGGGACGGTTGATAGATCGATTTGCTCTTCACTCTCGGTGCCGGCAGGTCCCGGAGGAGGGGAGCGCCCCTCGGGATCACCGCCGATAACACCTGGATAAAGATTTTGGCACACAGCACTTCCGGCATCCTGCGTGTTGAAATCTCTTGTCTCCCTCTCAGCATACGGATTTCTGAACGTCATGGTCATGGATACCATAATGATTTATAATGATTCTCGATACATAATGGGCTATCGAGGCGCTCAAAGAGAGGATGGCACGAAACGGTATCCATTACTATCCGCAAGGCAACAACGAGAATTGATGGGGGCAAAATATTCGTCGAAGAGAACGATAGCGGCGTCCTCTTGGATTTCAGGAAGAACTTCGGCAAATGCAGCCCGTTCTACGAGGGGTTCCTGAAGAGCAGGGATATCCGAGGCAGGAATGCTGAAGTGAGGCTTTAGTCATAGATCTGTTAAGAGTAGAGGCAGACCAGATGCAGCTCGTTATTAATACCTATGGATCATATTTGAGAAAGAGCGGCGACCGCTTTTTGGTGAGAAAGGATGATAGAAACTTTGAGGTCGCCGTCAATAAAGTTCACAGCATTTTAATTACCACAGCAGCATATATTACCACAGATGCAATTAAACTTGCGGTGGATAACAACATAGACATAGTCTTTCTCGACTCTCACGGAGAGCCTTATGGAAGGGTATGGCACCCAAAGTTGGGAAGCACTAACCTAATCCGGAGAAGGCAGCTTGAGACCTATGGGACCTCCGAAGGACTAAACCTAGCGAGGGAGTGGGGAATAAAGAAATTAAATAATCAAATGGATCTTCTTAACAGGTTGAAAAAGTCAAGAGACGATAAGAAAGACGACCTTGAGAGGCACATCCAAGAGATTGAGCAATGCAAGCAGCAAATGCAAAGGTTGAGGGGGACAATAGACGCAAGAAGGCAGGACATCCTGGGCCTGGATGGCAGGGCTTCACGAGCATATTTTGCAGCCCTCTCCTCAATTATGCCTGAAAAATACAGGTTCGAGGGTAGGAGCAGGAATCCGGCTAATGATGAGTTCAATGCCCTTCTAAACTACGGATACGGTGTCCTCTACTCTCTGGTGGAAAAGGCCTGCATTATCGCTGGTCTCGATCCTTATATTGGCTTTCTCCATACCGATAACTACAACAAGACCTCTCTGGTCTTCGATATCATTGAGGGATTCAGGATCTATGTGGATGAGACGGTTGTCTTTCTTTTCACAAGACGAATGGTGAAGGATGAATACTTTGAGAAGCAAGCGCAAGGTCTCGGGCTGAGCAAAGAGGGAAAGGCCACTCTTATCGAAGCCCTCAACAAGGCCTTGGAAGAGCCTCTGGAGTATAGAGGACGCAACGTGAAGCGGCGGAATACAATTCAGATGGAATGCCACCGGATTGCCAACGGGCTAATTAGGCCTGGCCAGGAACTTCCTGAGGACTTCGATGAGGAGATTTTGGAGGGCGAAGAGTCAGAAAGTTCAGAGGGAGATTAAAGATGCTGGTCTGGGTGATCTACGACATATCGGAGAACAGAATCCGCAGCAGGGTAGCAGCGATCTGCAAGAACTACGGGCTCTTCCGGGTTCAGAAGAGCGCCTTCCTGGGCGATCTGAACCGGAACGAGTCCGACTCCCTGGCCCTGGAGTGCGAGGGGATTATCGAGGAGTCCGATTCGGTCTACGTCTTTCCCATGTGTGAGGATTGCTTCGACAAGATCAAGCTGATCGGAGCGGGCTTCGACATGGAGCTGGTGAGTGGGATGACGATCACCAAGGTGTTCTGAGGGAGAAATGGAGACGGAAGCAGCCTCGCCGCCGGAGCAGGAGATATTTGTGACGGTATCCGATGCGCTGGAGTACCTGTTCTGCCCGAGATTCATATTCTTCGAACGTTGCCTAATGATACCTGAGCATCAGGAGAAGAGGTACAAAGTTCTGAAGGGCAGGGAGCTGCACGAGAGCCGGGAGAAGGTAAACAGGGATTATGTGAGAAAGAGGTTAAACTGCATCAGAAAAGAGAACTCCGTTTACCTGACCTCGCGGAAGTATCACTTCAAGGGAGAGGTGGACGAGGTCCTTTTCCTGGAGGACGGGACCGCTGCACCTCTGGATTACAAGTATGCGGAGTTCAAGAACACCGTTTACAGGACGCACAAGTATCAAGCGGCTCTTTATGGACTGCTCATCATGGAGCACTACGGTGTGGATGTGAAGCGGGGCTTCGTCTGCTACACCAGGAGCAATCATCATGTGGAAGAAATAGACTTCCGGGAAAAAGATTATGAGAAGGCACGACAGATTGTGCGCGAGATACTTAACATAGTTCAGAAGGGATACTATCCCGAAGGTACGAAGCAGAAGGCCAGGTGTGTGGACTGCACTTACAGGAATATCTGTGTCTGAAGGTGATCTCCAGTGATAGAGGCTGTAAGAAGGATCGGCGATTATATTCAAGATAACAAGGACGGCGGGGATTCGCTTTCCAAAATTATAGAAAATCCGGATAGCAACGGTAAATATAAACAAGTATTAGTGGTCGCGTTAAAGGAGGATGTAGGGGAGTATTCATTCAGTCATGTGGAATCTCAGGAATTCAAGGAATATACGAAATATCTCTATAAGGGGAAAAAAGGCAATGCCCTGGATGCCACTCCCACAAGCAGAATAACTGAAGTGAAGAGAACCTTCAACCGATTTCTAGGATGGTTCAAGAATTACGAGAGCTATCCCCTTTCCGAGGAAGAGATAGAATCGGTCAGGAGGATGGGCGAGGTGATAAAGGCAGACCAAGATAAAATCCTGGCCGAGCTTCAGGACAAGTTCTCCAGCAGAAAAACAGGAGATAGCAGCATACTCACTTTGGGAATTGATGATGGCATAAATATAAAATACCTCGATGATATCCCCTTGTTTAGAAATGTCTTGTTGAATAAAGGAAGCAAGGCGTTCTCAAACAAATACGGCGTCGAATCCATAGGGCAAGACAAAATGTGTTCAGTATGTGGTGAAGTAAAGGCGGAGGTTTACAGCTTTGCGGTTCCCTGGACATTCCATAACTATGATAAACCAGGAAATATCGCAGGGGGTTTCAATGTAGCTGAATCCTGGAAGAACACTCCAATATGCTTCGATTGTGCCACCCGTCTTGAGAAGGGGAAGATATACATCGAGGATAAACTGAACTTCAACTTCGTCTATGGCTTCCGCTACTTATTAATTCCCAAGCTGGCCCTGGGAGGAGACATCAAAGACATCCTGACCATTCTGGGAGCAAAAGACCGGAAGGAACATCAGAAGCTCAATCAGGAGGCAAAGAGACGTTTACTGGCAGATGAAGGAGACATCCTGGATATCGTAGCCAAACAGAGCGATTTTGTCAGCACCAGCTTGCTGTTCTATGAAGTGGATAACTCCCAATATAAGATTTTACTTCTTATTGAGGGAATCCTCCCTTCCAGGTTGAGTCACCTGTTCAGCGTCAAAAATACGGTGGATAAGAGGTTCAAACCATATAATGACATAGCATTGAGCGAACCCCAGAGGGAGAAGAATCCTCTTGTGTTCAACTTCGGAGTCGTGAGGAGATTTTTCCCCTCTGAAAAGGAGAAGGGAGATTTCGCTGCCAAGTCGAAGAGTAAAATCTCCGATAAAATGTTCATGGAGGTGGTGAACAAAATATTCGTTGGAAACAGCATAGATTACCAGTTGCTGATAGGATTTATCACCGAAAGAATAAGAGATGCGTTTGATAAAAATGCACCCACCAATATTTCCACCCTCTATGGATTTTTGCTGTTGCATTATTTAAAGGAGCTGGGCATTCTCAAAAATATTACATCGGTGGTTGAAAATATGGACAAGCCGAGTGAAGGAAACTTCTCCATGGAGCACCTTGAGGGGCTTTCCATGGAGCAGAAAACAATGAGCTTCTTCGAATCCAATAAGGGATTTTTCGGCAGTGATGCTAAGAAAGCCGCCTTTCTGGAGGGAATATTGACTCAAAAGTTGCTGAACATCCAGTTTACTGATAAAAAAGCTACTCCTTTCAGAGACAAGCTGCATGGATTGAGGATGAACGAAGCTCTGATCAAGAGGCTCCTTCCGGAGATACAGAACAAGCTCGAAGAGTACAAGAAAAACTACTACAGAGATCTGGAGGAGATCATCACACGCTACTTTATCCTTTCCGGAGTAAATTGGATAGAGAGCAACGACGACCTGAGCTTCTATTTCGTCCTGGGAATGAACTCATACAAGCTGTTCAAAGATGCTGACGAAGAGGATGGTATTGAGGGGATGGCATGATATCTAGCGACAAAGTAACGAAGAGATCGGAGATAATTTTCATCTATGATATAAGTGATGGAAACCCGAACGGTGATCCTCTGGATGAGAACAAACCAAGGATCGATGAAGAGACTGGCATAAATCTGATTACCGATGTGAGGCTGAAGAGAACCATAAGGGATTACCTCAACCAGTCCAAAGGTATGGAGATTTTCGTCAGGGAAATAGCCTATGACGATGAGGGACGTATCCAGGATGCTAAGATGAGGGCGAGCAACTTTGGAAACGATGATAAAAGAATCCTCGGCGAATGCATAGATATCCGCCTCTTCGGAGGAGTTATACCCATCAAAAAATCCAAGAAAGACAAAGGAGAAAAGCTCAAAGAGGATAAGGATGCTGAGGGCAGGGAGGATAAGGGCGCAATCACCTATACAGGCCCTGTCCAGTTCAAGATGGGCAGATCTCTTCATAAAGTGATCATAAAGCACATGAGGGGGACAGGAGCCTTCGCTTCAGATCCCAAGTCCACCCATAAGACCTTCCGTGAAGAGGATTTTCTGCCATACTCCCTCATACAATTCTATGGCATCATAAACGAGAACGCTGCTAAGCGCACCGGCCTAACAGAAGGTGATGTACAGCTCTTGCTTGATGCGATCTGGAACGGAACCAAGGGCCTGATCACCAGAACTAAGGTTGGCCAGGTGCCAAGGCTCCTGCTCAAAGTAAATTATAGCAGAGAGAATTACCATATTGGGGACCTGGATAAGATGATGAAGCTGGTGACAGAGATGCCTCATGTGAACATCCGAGACCCCATCGATTTCCAGATAGACATATCCGAGCTGGTCAGAAAGCTCACCTCCGAAAAGGAGACGATAGAAGGTATCGAGATCTGCGTCGATGGCAGAATAAGGTTCTGTGCAGATGGGGCTGACTTCCCGATGAGCAAGCTAGCTGATGCCACAGGCATAAAAGTAACACCGATAGCTCTTTAGAGGGGCAATGCTAGAAAAGATATTAGCATTCGATATCTGGGGGGATTACGCCCATTTCAGGAAGATTTACACCACAAGCTCTCCCCTCACCTATTCTTTTCCGCCGCGAACGGCTCTGTCGGGGTTAATAGGAGCCATCGTAGGATTCGATAAAGAGGATTACTTCAGGCATTTCCTCCTGAAGGATGCAAAGATAGGCTGCAAGATCATCGAGCCCATTAAGAAGGTGAGGATAGGAGAGAACCTGATCAATACCAAACTCGCTGTGAAGATGCACCTGATCAAGAATAGGAACCAGGTCAGGGTCGAGTTCGTTAAAGATCCAAGATATAGAATATATTTCTCTCACACGGATGAGGCGCTTTACAATAACCTGAGGTCGCTCTTGATCAATCATCAGTCGATCTATACGCCATGCCTCGGCCTGAGCCAGCTCATCTGCAACTATCGTTTCGTGGGAGAGTTCGGGCTAATAAGTTTAGACAAAGGTCTTCAGACCATAGATAGCGTTGTGCCAGGGAAGTGTCTCATCCGCCCAGTGATCGAGGAAGGAAAGGAATACTTCTCAGAGCTTTTGCCTAATGAGATGAATGAGAGCAGAGTTGTAACCAACTACAACGAAATCCTCTTCGAGAGAAATGGAAAAGAGATCAAAGCCGAGGCAAGGGACATATGGGAGATCGATAATGGAAAACGAATCGCATTCCTTTAGCCTTCTCTCTCACCCGAATAAGCTCCTGATAGATCACCTCAAGAACGTAGGAGTAATAGCCAGCAAGACAGTAGCAGACAAATCGCTGAATATAGCTGAGGCTGACCTACTAAGGGATATGGCTTACATGATCGGCGTCACTCATGACTTCGGCAAGGCCACCAAATTCTTCCAGAAATATATCGTAGAGAAGGATGAGAAGAGGAGAAGGTCTCTTAAGGCCATGGAGACCACCCATCACGGTCTGCTATCTGCCCTCTTTACTTATTCAGTGGTCAAGGATTATCTGAGGCAGGCCAAGATAGAAGGAAGCTTGGCAGAGTACTTGCCAGTCATATCTTTCATGATAGTCAAGAGACATCATGGGAACCTCTCGAACGCCACGGATGAAACAAGTGATGTCAATCCAGCAAACGAGGACGTACTGAGGCTGGCAGAGGCGCAGATAGATACCATAGACAGGACTGAGTTAGGGAAGATCCTTTCAACGCTCCTATCAGAGGGGAATATCAACCTGAAGATCGATATTGATAATACCATAAATTATATTCTGCATGACATAATGAAAGATATAGGCAGAAAAGAGCGGCTAATGCTATTACAATTAAGCGACAATGATGATATTTACCCATATTTTATAAACCAATTTTTATATTCTATCCTTATTGATGCTGATAAGACCGATGCTGGGCTCGGTGGTATCAGCTTTGAGCGCTTGGATCTTCCGGGCAATCTGGTTGATATCTATAGAGACGCTAACCACTTCACGGGCAACACTAAAAACATCAACAGCCTCCGAAATCAGATCTATGAAGAGGCCATGGAGAGAATCAAGGACTGGAACCTGAACCAGAAGATCATATCCCTGAACGTCCCCACAGGCACAGGTAAGACCCTCACTGCCCTGTCCATGTCCCTGAAACTGAGAGAGCGATTGGAGAAAGATAAAAATATTAAGCCAAGAATAATTTATGCGCTGCCCTTCCTGTCCATTATAGACCAAAACTATGGCGTCTTTGATGGCGTTATATTTCCCAACGAGGTTCTTGAATCGGAGACGGACAAACCTCCTGCCAACCCCTGCGATGAAACCGAAGATGAAACCAAATCCAAGGGAAACCATAAAGATTCTAGGCTCCTGCTCAAGCACCATCACCTGGCAGATGTGAGCTATGAGGCCGGTGATGCGGAGTACGAGGCCGACAAAAGCCTTCTCCTCATGGAGGGATGGAACTCAGAGATAATAGTAACCACCTTCTGGCAGCTCTTCAATACACTATTCTCCAATAGAAACAAGCAGCTCCGTAAGTTCAATAAGCTTTCAAACTCCATCATAATCCTGGATGAGGTTCAGGCCGTACCTCACAGGTATTGGCGATTGATCCATGATGCCCTGATGTTGCTCTGCGATAAGTTCAATAGCTATGTCATTTTGATCACTGCCACCCAGCCACTCATCTTCGAAGAGGGAAATGGTGAGATTCAAGAGATAGCTGAGCGGAAAGAGGAGTACTTCCGGGGCTTGGATAGGATCGACCTCATGCCCATGATCGAAAAGGCCCTAACCCTGGATGAATTCAAGACCATACTGAAAAACGACCTGGAGGATGAAAAGGATAAGGATTTTCTGATCGTTCTGAACACCATAAACTCAGCTAAGAATATTTATGATTATATATCTTGTCTGAAATTAGAGAACACGAAGATGTGCTATCTATCCGCAAGCGTTGTGCCAAAAGAGAGGTTAAAGAGGATAAATCAGATCAGAGAGACTAGAGGTTCTGCGGGGCCAAGAAAGGTCATCGTCAGCACCCAGCTTATCGAAGCGGGCGTAGATATCGATGCCGATAGAGTTTACAGGGACTTTGCCCCCATGGACTCCATCAACCAGGTGGCTGGCAGGTGCAATAGAAGCTCATCCAAGAAAGAGAAGGGATTGGTAAAAATTGTTATTTTAAAAGACGATAGAAAAGAATTTTATAAATATATCTACGATTCATTCCTGATAGAGAAGACCTTGGAAATTCTGAGGCCATTTAAAGAGCCAATCAAAGAATCCGAGTTTCTGGAGCTAAATAACAGATATTTTAAGGCTGTAAAGCAGGGCATGGGCGAGAAGGATTCAAAGGATAGCCTGGACTGCATCACAGGATTGGCGTTCAAGGATCTGAGCAAGAAGTTCAAGCTCATTGAGGACGACCTCCCCACGGTAAATGTATTCGTGGAGCTGGATGAGACCGCTGAGAAGATATGGAAGCAATACCAGGATCTCCGATATGAGAAGTACAATCTGGAGAGGACGAAAAGGTATCTGAGGATGAAGAAATGTTTCAGCGATTATTTGATATCCGCTCCTAAAAAGTTTGCAGGCCCCTTGGTATTGGATGACTCCAATATTGGTCATATCTCAAGAGTCGAGCTGGACAATTTTTATGACAAGAAGACAGGTTTTAAAAGATCCGGGGCAGGCGAGGGATCAATATTCTTCTGAAGGAATAGAACAATGCTCCTCAAAATCCTCCGCCTCACCCTGCACTCCAACGCGCCCATGCGCGGGGACGCCACAAAGCTGCGAGGCTTCTTTGCCACCAGCTTCAACGAATATGCCCTCCTGCACCAGCATGTGACGGACAGGCTGATCTACAAATATCCTCTCATTCAGTACAAGATGCTAGGCGGCATCGCTCTCGTCCTGGGGATCAACGAGGGTGCCGAGGTCTTGAAGGAGATTTATGATAAGTTCGATGAAATAAAATTGGACGAGAGCTGCTACTCCATCCTAGAACGTAGCGTGACCTTGAAGAGCGAGGAGTTTGGCAGCTCCCAGGAAATCCACAGCTACAGGTTCGTCACTCCCTGGCTGGCGCTCAGCCAGGAGAACTACCCGAAATATCTAGATGCCTCCTGGCAGGAGAGAAAAGAGCTGCTGCGCAGAATCCTGGTGGGCAACATCCTCTCCGCTTCCAAGGGACTCGAGTACGTGGCCAAAGAGCACATTCGTCTGGAGACAGGACGAATGCAGGATGAGATTTGCCTGCTGAAGGGGACGCAGGTGACAGGTATTCGAGGGGAGTTCACCACGAACTTTGCGATACCTGAATTTATGGGACTAGGGAAGTCTGTTTCCAGGGGATTCGGAGCGGTCACGAGGTTGAAATAGAGATACTGTAACCTTTTTTGCTCCAAAGGCATGTTACCAGTGACATCTCGCAGGAATGAATTTATAAGAGGCTCAATAAATTCCACTCATGTCAGAAGAGGGGTGAGAAAAGGCCGGTTTGACGCTGAGAAACGCAAGAAAGGACGAAAAATCCCCGCTGTTCAAGAGCGAGTTCCACGAAAACAAGGATTGAAACCCGAGGGAGAAGCCCTGTTAAGAGAACTCGAAGGAGTTCAAGAGCGAGTTCCACGAAAACAAGGATTGAAACTGGACTAACCCGCGACAGAGATCTTAATGCCGCTAAAGTTCAAGAGCGAGTTCCACGAAAACAAGGATTGAAACATCCCGAGATCAGAAGCGCTGGTGAGATTGAATTCAGTTCAAGAGCGAGTTCCACGAAAACAAGGATTGAAACCATACTCCCTAACATACTTCATATAGCAAACCGGAGTTCAAGAGCGAGTTCCACGAAAACAAGGATTGAAACGAACAGATAAAATTCCCTTCGAACTTTACAGCAATGTTCAAGAGCGAGTTCCACGAAAACAAGGATTGAAACTGTAAGAGCGTATTATTGCGATATCTGTGGAAGTCGCTGTTCAAGAGCGAGTTCCACGAAAACAAGGATTGAAACATCTGGATATCGGTCAGTTCGAGTGTATACGTCTTGTTCAAGAGCGAGTTCCACGAAAACAAGGATTGAAACATTTAGCAGGCAAACTTATAGAGCTTGCCAAAGAAGTTCAAGAGCGAGTTCCACGAAAACAAGGATTGAAACTAATAAAGGGCAGACAACCCCGCATCCGTGGTTTTCGTTCAAGAGCGAGTTCCACGAAAACAAGGATTGAAACTGAGATATTGGTACTCGGTATTGCGCAGTATCGATGTTCAAGAGCGAGTTCCACGAAAACAAGGATTGAAACTGGATCTCCCTCGGCTTAGTATCCCCTCGGATAAGGTTCAAGAGCGAGTTCCACGAAAACAAGGATTGAAACTCGTATTGCCATGAGTCCATCTAGATCTGCCCTCCCGTTCAAGAGCGAGTTCCACGAAAACAAGGATTGAAACATCTAGTGCCTCGCGCCGGAAAATTGTTGCAAGTCCGTTCAAGAGCGAGTTCCACGAAAACAAGGATTGAAACATAAGGAAGGGAACCCGAAGCTTGATAAAGATGGGGTTCAAGAGCGAGTTCCACGAAAACAAGGATTGAAACCATATTGTGTCTATGTATCTCGATTAGATCGCCGGGTTCAAGAGCGAGTTCCACGAAAACAAGGATTGAAACTTGTTCCGGGCACGTTGCCAGGCAATACGGTAACGTTCAAGAGCGAGTTCCACGAAAACAAGGATTGAAACCCCACCGGCTTGATGGTCTGCCGCTCTTCTTTGAGGTTCAAGAGCGAGTTCCACGAAAACAAGGATTGAAACTTAATCCCCAGATAACAGCTTTGCCAGGGTATCCTAGTTCAAGAGCGAGTTCCACGAAAACAAGGATTGAAACTATAACTTCTCACATACTTACGAGGCGGTGGATAGAGTTCAAGAGCGAGTTCCACGAAAACAAGGATTGAAACAATAATCTGACGTGTGCCGTACCATATTATGCTTTATAGTTCAAGAGCGAGTTCCACGAAAACAAGGATTGAAACCGCATGTCAACCAGCATCAGGCAGCTCTCCAGTTATCATGTTCAAGAGCGAGTTCCACGAAAACAAGGATTGAAACCATATGTGCCGTCTTTGCATCGGCAACTGATAAGAGTTCAAGAGCGAGTTCCACGAAAACAAGGATTGAAACTAAAATTGTGGTTATAATAGCCATCATTGCTATTGGAGTTCAAGAGCGAGTTCCACGAAAACAAGGATTGAAACTCACCTCACCCCCTCCTTCTCCCACCACCAATCAGCGTTCAAGAGCGAGTTCCACGAAAACAAGGATTGAAACATGCATTCTATCTTGATATGGCAGTTCAGGCCCGAAGTAGCCGTCCTCATCGCCCCGGAGGAGATGCTGGCCCGGGCCCTGAACGGCAGCCCCCACCTTCAGCAGTTCAGGATCCTCTTTCTCGTCGGCATCCGCTCGGGCATCCTCGAGCACGCTGGACCGCGGCTCCCCAGATGTGAGGAGGGCCTTGGCCTTCCGTCCACGCTGTGGACCCTCTTGGAGGAGAACCACCGCTCCATCCTGATAGTGGAGCATCGGGCTTACAAAAGGGCCGGGGATATGGCAGGCCACATTGCCCAGGCCATGAAGCAGGCCTTGAGGGAGGCATCCTCCTTTACGCCCCTGTACTCGACCGGCACCTGGAAGCCATGGCCGCGCCGAACCGGGTCTTCTGCTTCTGTTGAATATGCAGGGGCAGGACTACAGCCAGGGCGGACGCATCTTGGAGGAGATGGCAAGCCAGACCACCTCGGTTCTCATGAGATGGCCATGGCCGCGCCGCCAGGAGCTCAGCGCAAAAAGCCTGCTGCAGATTCCAGCGCGGGATTAATCGGTGCGCAAGGCTGTCGCTTGTTCAAGTGCAATGCGTTGGGCGGGATCAGAAAGCTCCAGCTCCCTTCGGTCTGATTGCGATTGTTTGGTCTGAAGGACGCCGTCGGGTTTAACTCTCCAGACCATCTGAGGCATCTCTATTTATCAATTCGAGCGGGTTGGATTGAGCCGCCAGGATGGTGCCGAGATTCTCCACGATCTCGCCGTTGAGGAACAGCTCATATTCTTCCAGAGATATCTCTCGCCAGTTAACAAGAACCATCTTCAAATTCGACTCTAATTGAGATCTCTTGAGCCAATAGAAGGGGTGCTCGTCGATTACCTCGCTCTCAAGAAATTGCCGCCCCAATTTTCGGGTCACGTATGTAATAAAATAATATTCTCCCATTTTATTACTCCCTTAATTAGTTTAAAGTACTTATTAAATGATAAACTTTTTGGTGTGGGTCAGGATCAAATCGCTGGGTGCCTGCAGCAGAGAGGATTATCCATCAAACAACCAGGGGGAGGAGAAGAGATGAAGCCAAAAACAGCTGTGGCCGCAGAGATTTCAGCTGCCGAGGCTGTTGATATTTGCGCCTACTGGACAAACGAGCACTGAGGCAATTGAAACCGTGTGGGGAGAGCTTTTCTTTCTTATGCTGAGCTAAGCTAAGGCCTTGCCTTTTCGTTCAGATCTAGATCGATCCTCAAGGCTGGGACACCGAACCAGAGAAAATCTCTCCAAGAGAGGAAGCGCGCAACAAGGCGAGACGTGCATCTATTGCATTTATCTCGTCGGCTGCATTTCCGATTTGCTCCAAAAGATAATGGCGACGCCTATGGAGGGCTTCAAATTCCGTCATGACTACTAATGAGATAAAATTCACGATTTATAGATTTTTCTATTGCTATGATTATGAACGAGGTCTT
>CAZIKD010000007.1:0-20879 GCA_964539725.1 uncultured Candidatus Bathyarchaeia archaeon
GAGGAGGCTAAGCCGCCTAATCTCCATCTCCTAGATGCCCCTGTTTATCTCGACGGCACCCGCCTTCATGACAAGGCGGATCTTAGCCTTGTCTTGGAGGAGTTTTATGTCAGCAGTGGGGTCGCCGTCAACCACTATGAGGTCGGCCCATTTTCCTTTCTCTAGCGTGCCTGTTTTTGAGCCTAGGTAGCAGGCTTCGGCTCCGATCTTCGTAGAGCATGTGATTGCCTCGATGGGCTTGAGGTTGGCGGCGACCATTAGCTCCAACTCCTTGGCGTTCTCGCCGTGGCGATTGAAGGGGGTCCCTGCATCAGTACCAGCGGCGACCTTGACTCCCGCCTTGTAACAGAGCATCAGGCTCTTCGGCGGGTATTCAGCGATCTCCTTCGCTTTGGCAACAGCCCAGTCGGGGATGCCCGCGGCCGTCCCCTTCTGGAGGATGTTCCAGCTAGCTGTCAGAGTCGGTACTTGGAAGACGCCGTGCTCGACCATAGCTTTCACGGTTTCATTGGTCTGGATGCTGCCATGCTCTATGCTCTTAACGCCCCCTAGGATGGCGTTCATGATACCGGTTGGGCCATGGGCGTGGCTTGCGACGAATCTGTGGACGTGATGGGCCTCTTCGCAGACCGCCTTGATCTCCTCGACGGTAAATTGGGGTGTATCGACCGGGTCGCTCGGGCTCATAACGCCCCCACTTGTGCAGATCTTTATGAAGTCTACACCGTCACGGAGGTTGATCCTCGCCGACTTACGGGTCTCGGAGGGACCATCACTAATGAGGCTCATTTCGTTGTATGTGACGCCGCTCGGTAAGTAGAAGTCGGCGTGGCCACCGGTCTGGCTAATTATCCTGCCGGGGGCGACGATGTGTGGTCCCCTAGTGATCCCCATCTCTATGGCTTTCTTGAGGGCGAGGGCGTAGCCGAATGGGGCGCCCATGTCGCGGATAGTCGTGTAGCCAGCGTCGAGGGTTTTGGAAGCGTTGTAGGCGCCGAAGAGCTGGATGAGTCCCGGGGGGTAATTCAAGGCGCTTAGGACGCTAGGATCACCGTTGAAGCAGATGTGCACATGGGCATCGATGAGACCTGGCATCACCGTCCTCCCCGCGGCGTCTATGACCTCGGCCCCGCTTGGAGCGTCCAAGGTCTTACCCACATCCTCAATCATGTTACCCTTGATGACTATGGTCGTATCCTTTGCAGGCTTCTTCCCCGTCCCGTCGACGAGGTACGCATTCTTAACCACTTTTACTGGGACTTTCTGGGCCATGTGGTAGAAGTCGGGGTTGTGTGATTAATGGTTTTCCAGAATCTCATCTAGTGAAGGCGGCTGATCTCTTTACGAAAGTCTATATCTCCTCCTTTACCGACCTTGGCGAGAAGCTCTTGGACGGTGCTATAAGCTTCGTCGACGGAACCGCTGTGCTCCTTCTGGGTCCTAAGGAGGTGCCAGGTCCACTCAAGCGCCTCGAATGCGCCCATCTGGTAACTTGAGGCTGACTCCATGCACTTCACCGCGAAACCCCGCCTCACCAGCATTAAAAGGAGTTGCGCACTAGGAAACAGGTGAGACTCGGGTGAAACTGGATCCGATGGCTACTTGGCACTTTTCTTCATCGGCAACTTGAGCTTCTTGTAGAGCTCCGCCCCCTTCTCGGATTCCCAGATGGGGAACACCTGCACACTCGCGACCTGCCCGTACTCCGTGACGTAATGCATCACGTCCTCCGGGTTATCTGTCTCGAAGATGGTGAAGCCTGAGTAGCCCCTCGGGGCGTTCGCCATCGTGTGAGGCGGGAAGAGGGTCTTCACGGTGTGCCCCGCCTTCGTCCTCCTCCTCCAGACCTCTATGAAATCATCCATGTCCTCCGAACCGCACTCCAAAAACGCAATGAACTTCAAACAACTCACCATATGTTCGTTATGATCAGTAGATAATAAACATAATCTACGTAACGCTGTGGGTCAGGTGGTAACTTCTAAATGTCTCCTCGTGATGATGGATATTCTGCGTGACTGCAATTGCTTGACATCAAGCTGATCAGGGAGAACCCTGAGATGGTGCGCGCCAACTTGGAGAGGAGACACCAGCCCGAGAAGCTGGAGCTCCTGAAGCAGGTAGCCGACGCTGACAAGCGGTGGCGCGAGCTGACCGCTAATGTGAACAAACTCCGTAGGAGGCGGAACGAGGTGAGCCAGGAGATCGCACAGGTCATGAAGGCCGGCAAGGACGCTTCATCTCTGAAGCCCGAAGCAAGTAGAATTCCTGAGGAGATCAAGACATTAGAGTCCGAGTTAGAGGAGAGGCAAGTATTTTTAAAGAATGGCCTGATGAGGCTGCCGAACCTCCTCCACGAGTCCGTGCCCTACGGGAAGGACGACAAGGACAACGTCGTCGTGAAGGTCTGGGGTGAGCCACCAAAATTCGGCTTCTCGCCGAGTAGTCACGCGGAGCTCTCCCAGTCCCTGGGCATTGCCGACTTCGAGAGGGCGGCGAAGGTCACGGGGACGGGCTTCTATTATCTGCGTAACGAGATGGTACTCCTCGACTACTCGATAATGCGGTACGCGATGGACTTGCTCCTCAGCAGGGGATATAGCCTCATCGAGCCGCCGTATATGATTAGACGAAGCTTCTACGAGGGCGTCACCGACCTCAGCGACTTCGAGAACGTCATGTATAAGATAGACGACTCCGAGAACTTGAAGGACCCCCTTTATCTAATCGCAACATCCGAGCATCCTTTGGGGGCGATGCTAAAAGACGAGATCGTGAATGCTGATCAGCTGCCCGTCAAGATGTGCGGCGTCTCCCCCTGCTTCAGGAGGGAGATCGGTAGCCACGGAAAATACACCAAGGGAATATTCCGCGTCCACCAGTTCAACAAAATCGAGCAGTTCATATTCTGCCTCCCCGAGCAGAGCTGGGAACTCCATGAGGAGCTTCAGCGTAACTGTGAGGCTCTCTACGAGGGGCTTGGTCTCCACTACAGGGTGGTGAACGTCTGCACGGGTGACATTGGGAGCATCGCGGCTAAGAAGTATGACACGGAAGCATGGATGGCCGATGGTGAGTTCCGCGAGGTGGGAAGCAACTCGAACTGCACCGATTACCAGACGCGGCGCCTGAATACGAGGTACAGAATAAAGGAGGGTCAGGCACCAGTGGGCTTCGTCCACACTCTAAACAACACCGCAATCGCCACTTCGAGGACCATGATCATGATAATGGAGCAGTACCAGCAGTCCGACGGCACAATTAAGGTACCGAAGGCGCTCCAGAAGTACATGGGCATGGAGACCATCGAGGGCAAGCTCAACAGGATGAAGATATAGTAGCTCTTCCTCTCTAACCTTTCCTTAGTCTTTGGAACACCCTGCAGATCGCCAGGGTTACCCAGAGCCTATCTTCCTCCGCCTTCTCCGTCTCAATATTCTTCGCGCCATTCCTGTAGGAGTTCTCCCAGAGGCCGTCCATTGACTGGTGCTCTACGAGCCAGGTTAGTCCCTCCCTTATCTTATGATGGTCTGAGGTGAACCCGATGCGGGAAAGGGAGTCTAATGCCATGACGAGATTGTTCCACCAGAAGGGATACTGGAACCTGACCCAGTAGTCGGCAGCCTTGTAGGATTTGTAGAGGTCGGGTTGGAAGAATCTGGAGGCGAGTAGTTCCCCCGCATTGGTTGCCTCCTCGGTATGGGCGTAATCGGGGTGGCATGCAAGGGCGCGTAAAGCCATCCCAGTTATGCTATGGCTGAAGGGAAGGCTCGGGTCGAACCGGAGGGTCTCGGCGTGGTGGCTCGATATATAGACCCCCTCTTCCCAGCTTAGCTTCTCCGTGAGCCCCGGGTACGTCCAGCCGCCGTCATGTTGCCTGACCTTGACTAGCCAATTGATCGCCCTCACTACACGTGCGTCACCACCGTATCCGGCCTTAGTCAATAGTTCCACGATGAGTCCTGTGTAATGAGGTACATATTGATCGACGTAGAATCCCCGGAAGTCCCCCTCCTCAGTCTGACAGGTGAAGACATACTCCACTGCGGTCTCGATGGCTAGGTGCGTTTTATCGAGTTCGAACTTCCCAACGAGTACCCTAAGGCGTTTGAAGGTTTCAATCAGGCCATACTTGACGTCGGGGAATTTCTCGGGGTTTTTCCCTGTAACACTCCATGAGCCGTCATTCCTTTGGTTCCTCAGGAGCCGCCTTGGCTCAGCCAACTCCCAAAGTATTCTGACAGAACCGCCGTCTTCCCCTAAGAGATCCCTCTTGGCATAGAATCTTATTGCGTCTGACCCTGAGACGAGCAAATGTTTGACCGGATCATATCTTAAGCTCTCCCTCCACGTCGACAGTTGGTAGTCACCTGCGGTTCCTGATACGCTTGTGGATTAAAAGTGTTCAAATTGGTTCAATGTGGCCCTGCTCTTTTTCGCCAAAACGATAAATTGCGAGGGACTTAACATGAAACAGCCTTGCCCCTCCACCTAATTACCGACCCGACGGAGCAGCTTCTCCATTCGGATGAACCTTGGGTTAGATATAAGGCACTGTCGACCCTTGGGAAGAGAGCCGATGACCCAGAGGTCATCCACGCGAGGAGAGAGATGATCACCAATCCCGCGTTCCGAGGGATCATCGACGAGTGTGTGTGCTGGCCAGGTAAACCAGTGACGAGACACAACGACGCGACTCTTTTGATGCATAAACTCGCATTCCTAGCGGACTGGGGGGTCGACGCCACCGATGAGGGCGTCAAGGAAGTTTCTCGAGACATCTTATCTGGCACCTCGCGTGAGGGCGCACTTCAGTCTCTCATTCATGTGCCTGAATCATACGGTGGGAGTGGCGCCCCGGGGATGGACTGGATGCTCTGTGACGCCCCCCTCCTCCTATACTCCATCCTATCCTTTGGTCTCAACGGAGAACCCGTCGTCGCGGCAGCGGTTGAACACTTGATCCGATCCATCTCCTCTAACGGGTGGAGGTGCCTTAATTCAATCCCTCGATTCAGAGGACCTGGCAGGAAGGAAGATCATTGCCCTTACGCGAACCTCCTGAGCCTCAAGGCGCTCTCACTCGTCCAGGCCATCCACGGCTCTGATGAAGTAAAGGTCGGTGTCGAGGCTCAGCTGAGCCACTGGGAGAAGAGGCGTGAAAGGAAGTACTACCTATTTGGGATAGGCACCGACTTCCTGAAGCTCAAGTATCCCCACGTCTGGTACGATGTGCTGCATGTCTTGGATGTCTTGAGTAGGTTTCAATGGGTCCGCAGGGATGATCGGCTACTGGAGATGTGGGATTCTGTGGCGTCCAAGCAGAGGGATGATAGCTTGTTTGTTCCCGAGTCGGTCTGGATGGCATGGAAGGGTTGGAGCTTCGCCCAGAAGAGGGAGCCCTCCCCGAGCCTCACACTCAGAGTGGCGCTCATCGCGAAGCGTCTTGGCGCGATTCATTGACTCAATTCGATGAAAGTGTAACAACGGATACGCGCATGGAAAAATATTTTACAGAATATTCTACGTTTACGATTCTATCATTTACTTGAAGACGTAGAGTTCCTCGTCGTATCTCCTGTCGAGGATCTGGCCTTGAGGAAGCTTCTCGATCCTCTTTGCGGTGAGGTGATCTACCAGACGACTGTTGGCCTCTTCTAGGCTCATCTCGCCGTGTAGCCAGGCTAAGGGGACATTGACGTTCATGGGTCTCGCCGGGATTATGTGGCGAGTAGTCTTCTGGGAGAAGACTTTGCCAGCAAGGGCGGTCTCCACTACCTCCTTCTTTGTGACGGTGGGGGTCATCAGGCCCGCGGAGTACTCCCCAGCTGCTATTTTCGATAGGGCGTCCCTATCGGTGCTGTACCCCATTCGGTGCCCAGCCTTCTTTAGGCATATCTCTATTCTCTTGATTGCATCATACCTCTCCTTAATGCCCCCTGCATCGTTCTCTGCAGTAAGGCTCCAATCTTTCGAGAAGGCGGCTGTGGTTGCCCTTCTCCCTTCTACGAGGTCATGGGCTGCCTCATATGATTGGGGCGCCGTGGCCATACCCTCCCTCCTGAAGAAGGTCTCAGCTTCGGAGGCATCGCATAGCCCATCAAACATCCTGTACCAACATCCTATCTGGATGTGGGGGTTATCGTAGTCGACGAAGCAGACGGGGATGTATCGGAAGCCGATCTCCTTGGCCGCTGCTACGCGGTGCATCCCGTCGAGAACGACTAGGCTCTTAGAGTCGACGATAATGGGGTGGATAAAGACTCCGTCTCTGGGCATCTTATCCACTAACTCCCTCATCTTCTCTGGTATTATCTCCTCATGTATGTGAAGTCTGCATAGCTCCTCTAGGGCAATCTCAAGAGTGATGAGGGACGTCTCAATGGTCAATCCAAGTCGATGACTCCCCAAATTACCTCACCCCTTGAAGAAGTCGTCAATGCTAATCCGGTGGGCGTCGACGATCTTCAAGCGATAATTCCTCATCTTGGTTATTATAGCTGGGTATAAGCATATTCCTCCCCTCATTAAGCCCGGAAGGTGGCTCAAAGTAGCCGTGGGAGAACCATCGTAGAATATTGAGCGCACGCGTCAATATCCATATAGGATTATGCCCCTGATAATAGAGTGAGTTGTCCGACCAAAGCATGAAGGATATGGCTGAGATGCTACGCCAGGGGGCTAAGATGCTCAGCACCACCTGCCCAGAGTGCGGCGCACCCCTCTTTCAGCTAAAAACCGGAGAGACGTTCTGCCCACGGGAGAAGAGAGAGGTCAAAATAGTCAAGGACAGCGAGGATGCCCAGAAGGCCGAGCAGGACGCGGGTCTCGAGAAGACCATTCAGGCCAAGCTCCGGCTCCTTCAGCATAGGCTCGACGCTGAAACTGAGCCCACCGAAATAAGGAGGCTCACAGAGACGATTATAACCCTGCTTGAAGCCCAGCGGCACTTAAAGCCTAGGAATGTGACAAAGTGACGACTGCGACACACAACCCAGCGCCTACAGCTCTACTCCCATAAGCTCCTCGACGAGCCTCTCAACTTCCGCCTCGACCTCGTCGACTGGGCGTCCAGTATCCACGATCTTCATCTCCCCCTCCTTGGCGAAGCCGATGTAGAGGTCACGCACCATCTTCAGGTAGCTTCTATTCTCGAAGACTGTTAGTGTCCTCCCGGAGACCCTCATGAGGCTCCATTCAGGGTCCAAATCGAGGAGGAGTACGAGGTCGGGCTTGAGGGCGAACTTTTGTAGATCTCGGAGCCACGCCACATCGACGCCTGCGGCTCCCTGGTAGGCTAGGGTGGAGTGATAGTACCTGTCGCAAATCACGGTCAACCCTTGCTCGAGTATGATTTCGATTCGCTTGCTGTGCTCAAAGCGATCCGCTGTGAATAGGAGGGCCTCTGACTCTGGGCTGAGGTATCTCTCTCCCGCCTCAGCGTAGTCGCGTATGAAGCGTCCTATGCTGCCGTCACTCGGCTCCCTCTCCAGCATGTGGTCGATTCCCTGGTCACGCAGCTTCATGCTGAGCAGGTCTAACTGAGTGCTCTTACCGCTGCCGTCTACGCCCTCGAAGACGATGAACCAGCCCCTCGGAGCCATCGAGTGGAAAAGGGACGCAAGGGGCGTAAATGCCTTCCTAGACCTGGAACTGATCCCTCGAGTAAGTCGTGAGGAACTCGGCCTTATTGTTCCTGATGAGGATCATGTCTTCGACCCTGAGGTAGTACTCACCCTTGTTCCAGAGCTTTGGTTCGACGCAGAAGACCATCCCGTCGACGAGAGGCTGCGTTACGTCTGGTTTGAGCCAGGGGTCCTCATGAACCTCGACACCGATCTGGTGGCCTACAGTCCCCGTCTTAAGCCTGTTTCGGAGGTAGTTGCCGTAGCCCTGCTTGTCAAGCACTCTCTCCATGTAGGGGTAGAAATCGCAGAGGCGGGTTATTTCACCGCCGACCGCGTCCCCCCCCTGCACTACCGCAAGTTGGAGCGCTTGATACGCATGCAGTATGTCTGTGCGGGGCTGACCATAATAGAAACTCCTCCCCCAGTCGCTACAATAGCCGTCAACGACTAGGCCAAAGTCGAAGGCGATGCTCGTCCCCCTAGCCAGCCCAGCCTCCCTTGGGTAGATGAAGGGGTCATCCGAAGGGATGGTCCCAGTCTTCATATAACCGCTTGTCGGGGGGAAACTTACATCCGTTGCGCCAAGACCCCTGCCCATCATCTCCATCATTATCTGGAGGTTTCTTTGGGTGAGCCCCTCGACTATGCGGGGTGAGATAAGGGCCATAACCGCCTCGGTCACCTCAGCCGCTTTCTTCAGCTTCGCCACCTCTTCGGGCTCCTTGATCATCCTCAACTGGTCTAAAAGACCCTCAGCGACTCGGAACCTCGAGCCGGCACATGCCTTGGCGATCTCTAGACTGGTGCTCCCCCAGCAGAAGTCGCCTATAGCGACGCGACCCGGTTTAACACCGAGATCAGTGACTATCTTCTTGATTAGTTCTCCGTAGGATTGCGTATTCTCTGCGACGCGTATGTCCTTGATCCACGTCCCCTGCGCGTGTGACTGGTTCTCGGGGTTGAGGGTGAGGACGGGCTCCCCTTGGCGGGGAACGAAGACGTTATCATGGGGGTGGAGAAGGTCCCTCCCCCTTCGCCACTCTAGGTTTACCCCCGCGAGGTACTGGAGATCGGGGCTTCCGCCGAAGACGATGAGTTCCAGTCCCTGATCCTCCATCTTAGCCTGGAGCCCGGTAAGCCTCCTCTTAAAATCCATTTGAAAGTAGATTACTGTTAGGCGATAAATCGATTGCCCTAAAAACGGGTTAAATTACCTCGACAAGCCCATCGTCGCTCCCAACGCGGAGCCTCATTCCCGTCTTCAGGGTCTTCAATGGGTCGCCATCGAGCTTATCGATGAGGGGGATACTCGATATTACGCAGCCAGTGGCGAGTATTGCCTCGGTCTCAACATTGATTATCGCAGCAGGGGCTGTCCCCTGCTTCTTCATCCTGTATATGACGTAGCTGCCGACGGTGCTCCCCTTCCCTGTGGGGAATATGAAGACCTTGCCCGCTATGCTCTTACGGTAGCAGGCGTGGCCGGGCTCAGTAATGACGCCAGTGTCGGGGTCGACCCCACCGTAGAAGCTGACGGAGTCTCTACTAACGAGGGCCTCGCCCTCGGCGATGCCTCCGACGATCTTACGCCCCCTGAGTATCACTTCAACGCCTCCTTTACCAGCTCCCTCACGGTTCCCACCGTGGTCTTGAGCCCCATGTTAACTGAGTATTGTGCGCCCTTGAAGCTGTTGAGCGCTACCTCCTTCCACCCCATCTCTTTCAGGGGGGCGACGACCATACAGGTATCCACATAGACCCTTCCCCCGGCGTCCTCTATCTGCCTCACGTAACCCTTCCTATCCGCCTCAGCGTAGACGCCTCGACTCGTGAAGACCCAGAGCCTTTTCCCGATCTCACACCCCTTAACGAGACTGGCAACGTCCCCGACTTCGCGAAGACTGCAGTGGGGGCATCCGATACAGGTTATCGGGTCGGTGACCTCGCAGGTGAACTTCTCTCGTGCCTCCCGGAGATCCTTTTCCTCAACAGTAACCTTCTCTACCTCCTTGAGGTGGGTCTTGACCTTCTCCGCCTCTGGGGTGACCCCCTCCCCGTGCCATAAGGCGACGCCGCCGCTCGTTGCGAGGGCCGCCCCTAGCGTCTTTAGCGACTCCAAACTCGGCTTCCCTAGCCCCCTGAAGTAGGGGACGGTTGTCCCCACCAGCTTCCCCGTGACGTAACCGAGGGCGCTGTAGTCAAGCGGATCCCTGAGCTTCGCCTCGACATCGACGAGTCTCTCGGGTAGCCTATTTTCGTCGAGCCTATACTCGTAGAGGGGGGTAAGACCGGTGATAGCGCTCGCGATTGTGGTTGGACCAGACTCCCTGTTTGTCCGTGCGCCGAGGACCGAGTTGGAGTAGCAGATTGCGGACGACTCCGCCCAGGCGATCTGGCTTCCCAGCCTCGGCACGTTCCCTACAAGGTAAGGTGTGCAGGTGCACGTCGGCTCGATGCCCAACGCCCCGAAGACGCGGATGACGCGCAGCTGACCGTCAGCGAACTTTTCCGGGACATTCATCTCTCTCCAGCGGGTCATGTCCATTCCCGCCGGGTTGAGCGTTGCTTTAATCTTCGCCTTAGCACCTAGCTTTGCCTGGTCCTCAAGCCACTCGAGACCTGCATCCCCGAGGTTCTTATAACTAACACCGGAGACGTGGACGCCTTCCACGGGGACTAGCTTCTCCGCCCCGAAGACCTCCCCGAGAGCCACCAGTAGCTCCATGGACTTGGTCACGCCAGCGCCGTATTCCCCAGCGAGCATCCGCTCCTCCTCCCTCGTCAGGTACAAGGATGTTCACAGAAACAGGAAAACCGAGAGATAAAAGGTGTCGCCCCCATGAGTTTAAATTACCTGTTTCGTGTTCGAAGGTAATTTTGCCTTACGAAAACAGGTCAAAATACAGCCGATCTCAGGGGCGATTGGGGTAGGGGCTCCTTAACCTCTACGAGTACTTGTCGAGTATCTTCTTCACGCGGTCCGGGATGGCTATCTCGGCTTTCATGAACTTCTCTTTCGGCTTGGAGAACGGGCGAGTCGCGTCGAAGCCCACCTTGCAGCCGAGCTCCTGCTGCTGGTCCGCGGTTGGGTCGAGACTGCTCACACGTGTGTTCGGGATGACGAGGAGGTCCTCATCCCCCTTGAAGCGGGTAGCTATCGCCCACTCGACCTCTTGCATGTTATACGGGTCGATGTCGGAGTCCACAACGACAGCGTGTTTTAGACTCGGGTGCGCTGCGAAAATCGCCATCAGGACATTCTTCGGGTCACCTTCACGGACCTTGTCAATGGCCACGATGCAGTGGAGCCAACCGTTGCCACCGAGGGTCATGTTTACGCCCTTCACGGTAGGGACGATGTTCATGCAGTACTCCCAAATCCTGACTTCCGGCGGCATCCCCATGAGGAGCATGTGCTCGCTTCCACTGGGGAGGAGGGCGTGGTAGATGTAGTTCTTCCTGTGCATGACGCCTACAAGCTCTACGACTGGCTGCTTTCGCTTCACGTCGAAGGTGCCAGAGAGGTCCACGAATGGTCCCTCCTCAACATCCTCGTCGAGTCTTATCCGGCAATTCAGCACAAGCTCCGCATCCGCTGGGGCGAGCGCATCGACATGCCAACTTCTCACTAGTTTCAAAGTGCCTCCGAGCAGATTGTTTGCGATGTCATACTCGCATGCCCCCCATCCCGCGGGGAGGCTCGCGGCGAGAAGCACCGCTGGGTGGAGTCCGATGCTGATACAGCAGTCCAGCGTATCCTTCCCTGCTTGTATGGCTAGCTGTGTCAACCTGTGGAGGTGCCGGGGAACGATCCTGATCGTCATTCGCCGAGGGTCCAGTACCATGAGCCTATGGAAACTAACATTCTCAACTCTTCCATCGGGACTCTTCGCGAAGAGGATGCCCGAGGTGATAAATGGCCCGGGGTCACCGTTGAAGTGTGTGAGCACCGGGATCTTAGTCAGGTCTCCTTCCTCAACGACCTCACTTACAGGACCCTTCTCCACCACTTCGCATCTCATGGGGTTCTTGATCGCTTGCTGAAGACGCGGATAAAGTTCATTCGCGTTGATTCCTAGGCTCTGGAGAATCCGGTCTCGAGTCCCGCAGACACCGCCTACCACCTTCACGTCATAACCCTCCACATTCTCGAAAAGGAGCACTTTCCCGGCATCGAACCTCTGCAGAGCCGCGGCAACCTCCAGCTTTACGCTCAGGGGTTCCTTTATCTTGATGAGGTCGTCCTTCTCCTCCACTTGCTTCAGGAATGATCTGAGATCGCTCATTTCTTCTTCTCCGTCACGCGCCTTACCAATTCGAGCAGCTTCTTCCCCATCACCTCACCGTATCCCTGGGAGAAGTGGGTGGAGACTAGGGACATCTTCCCATACCTCGCCGCCATATGGGTGCCGATTATCCTCCCGATCAGCTGATCTCTGTCCCCGAGCAGCTGCGAGGATGCCATCCCCGGGAGTGTAACCGTGGTGGAGCCGAGCTTCGGCCCCTCCCCTTCCCAGAGGAGCGCCATTACGGCGTTCTCCAACTCCAGTACGGCGCAGTGGATGGTCTTATCTTCCATCTCCATGCTCTCGACCAGAAAGGCTAGGCTCATTACCCCGAAGTAACCGCGGCATGAGTTAAGCCTATCCCACACGATGCCAAGTAAACTTTGACGCCATTTGAAGGTCCTAATCGTCTCCGATGTCCACGGTAACCTCGCGGCCCTTGAAGCCGTCCTTGACGACGCCGGTCTATGGGACATCGCCATTTGTGCGGGGGACATCGTTGGGTACGGTCCTCACCCGCAGGAGTGTGTCGACAAGCTCTACTTCAAGGGCTTCAGATGCGTCTCCGGCAACCATGATAACGCCGTCGCCACCGTGGAGACAGACTGGTTCAACGAAGACGCCCAGGAGGCGATAAGGATTAACAGGGAGCAACTCTCAGCCACAGGTATAAGGTGGCTCGGTTCGCTCCCTACGGGACTGCAACTGGAGTTGAACGGGCTGAGA
The DNA here is from genome assembly GCA_964539725.1 of uncultured Candidatus Bathyarchaeia archaeon. Lineage (GTDB taxonomy): Archaea > Thermoproteota > Bathyarchaeia > TCS64 > TCS64 > UBA8941. The sequence continues at coordinate 12,641 of CAZIKD010000007.1, forward strand.
ATAGCAGTATATCACGGTAGCCCAACCCAACCTTTCACGAGCTACATTTTCCCCGACGCTGCTGAGACACACGCTGAGAGGTTCCTATCACAGACAGGAGCCGACATCCTCATCCTCGGTCACACCCACATACCCTATAGGGTCGAGAGAAGAGGGCGACTCATGCTTAACCCGGGCTCCGTAGGCCAGCCCCGCGATGGCAACCCCCAAGCGAGCTACCTCCTCCTATGGACGAGCCCCCTTAGAGCTGAGCATAGGCGGGTTGAGTACAACATAGACACCACAGCGGAGGCGATAGAAGCTTCCGGCCTCCCCCACAAGTTTGCAGCCCGCCTCTACAGGGGTATGTAACTAAGTATAGCTACTTAAATAAAAGCGGAGTAACCCTAATGGTTGAAAAGCCATGGCCGAGAAAAGGAAAGCCGCTGAGCAGCAAGTCAAGGTAGAGAGCAGCAGCTTCCTATACCGCTTAAGGCTCAGCAGGGCAGCTGCAATAGAGGTCGCCGCCCTCGGCCTCATCCTTACTATCGCCATCGTCATCAGGGTACTACTGCTAAGATGGGGGAACTACCTTAACGAGTACGACCCTTACTTCTGGTACAGGATATCAGAGTACATAGCCAAGAATGGTTACGCTGCCTACTTCACGTGGCATGACACCCTCAGCTGGTACCCCCAAGGTAGGAACATTGCTCTCAGCAGCTATCCAGGCAACCCGTTCTCGGCCGTGTTCATCTGGCAGCTTCTCAATGCCATTCAGCTCAAGGTGACCGTCTTCGACGTCGCAATGTACTTCCCAGTCTTCATGGCGACGATAGTATGCATCTTGGCTTACTTCTTCGGTAAGGACTTCGGCGGGAAGGAGGTCGGCATATTTTCCTCCCTCCTCATAGCGATAAACCCCAGTTACATAGGGAGGACCGTTGCAGGCTTCTTCGATACCGAAAACATCGGCATCTTCGGGATGATCGCAACACCTTTTTTCTTCCTCAGGAGCATAAAAGAGAAAAACACCTTCACTAAACGCGTCATTTACGCAGTCGCGGGCGGTCTAGCCATGGGATACGCATTCGCTTCTTGGGGAGCAGCCCGCTACATTTCCAGCCTACTCCTCCTCTACATTGTTGTGATGCTTATCCTCGGTAAAATCGAGCAACGCCACATTGTCTCTTACAGTATAACAATTATCTTAGGATTCGCCATTGCGCTTCTAGTGCCCCGCCTAGGCATCAGTTACATCATGAATATTGAGAACCTAGCCGCAATCGGCGTTATAGGGCTACTAGTGGTTTATGAGGTTATAAAGACTCGAATGACAGAGTCCCAGGCCCGAATGGCGACGCTTGGCCTCGTAGGCGTCGCATTCGCTGCCTTTATAATTCTCCCCTACATCGGCATCGGCAATCCGATAGTTGGCAAGTTCCTAAAGGTTCTCAATCCCTTCCAAGACGCTGGAGCCCTCTACTCCTCAGTTGCCGAGAACAAGGTTTCAAACTGGTCCGTTTTCTTCTCCGAATTCGGTGTCACGATCATCCTCGCCGCGCTCGGAGCATACTACCTCCTCAAAGAGGGAGGGGAAGATAAGAACTACATGCTTCTCTTTTTCCTCACTTCACTCTATTTCACAGGCACCCTTGTCAGACTCACACTAATACTCGCCTTCCCAACTTCGCTTCTCGCAGCCTACGCCCTCGTCAAGCTCCTGGAGTCTTTCCGCGCTGTGATTACACGGCGTGACGACCCACGCGGGAGGAGGCGCAAGGCTCAGGCGATAGTGGCGAGCAAAGGACTAAGCATAGTCTTCATAGTTCTGCTCCTAGCTTCGCTGGTACCCCACGCGTTGAACGCGACTGCTACGGCGAGCAGTCCGGGGCCTTTGAGAATGAGCGGCGTTCCAATTCTACTCGACGGTAACTACGCACAGGACTGGATCAAAGCCTTAAACTGGTTAAAAGCTAACACGACGCAGGACTCCGTAGTCTGCGCATGGTGGGACTACGGCTATTGGATAGAAACATTGGCGAACCGCACTACCCTCGCCGACGGTTCGACCATGAATAGGACCCAGATAGTTAACATAGCCCACATGATGATGAAGCCTCAGAACGAGTCGCTGCCGATAATGAAGCGCTTCGACGTCGATTATGTCGTCGTCTTCGTAACCTATAACCCCAATACGCCCACTGAGGAATGGCCCTTTGGCGACAACGTCAAATGGCCACAGATGGCCAATATCGCTGGGTACAATCTCAACGATTACTACACCTACAACTCGGAGGCTGGACAATACCAGTACACAAAAAAATTCGCTAATACAACAATAGCCGGGCTTATGTACAGGTTAGCCGACCAAACCCACTACAAGATAGCCTACAACTCACCACTCGGCTGGGTCATCGTCTACAAGGTAGAATATTGACCACCCAACTCTTATCACCCATAACCGCGTGATAGTGAGTTGAGATGTCCACAAAGATCAGAGCGTCACACATCCTTGTAGAGAAGCAGTCCCAGGCCCTCAAGGTGCAGGAGGAGCTCAAGGCAGGCGCTGATTTCAGGGAGCTAGCTCGGAAGTACAGCACGTGCCCCTCAGGGAAGAAGGGGGGAGACCTCGGGCAGTTCGGCAGAGGTCAGATGGTGAAGGAATTCGAGGTAGCCGCCTTCGCCCTTAAGCAAGGGCAGGTTTCTGAGCCTGTAAAGACTCAATTCGGATATCACATAATTAAAAGGACCGGCTGACGCTAAATCAGGATTCTATGCGATTGATCAAGTAGTTAAATACACACAGGTAGCACCTTATTTGCCCCAATTTACAACTATTCGCGCGCGCAAATGAAAATCTAAGCCCCTTCATCAGGGCTTTCTGCATAATCTTTAATACTGTTTGGGTCCTTGAAACTGAACCAATAGGTGTAACCATGTCCTACAAGAACTCGAGGGCGGGCGACCTCAGGATCGGCAGTTACGCTCTTATAGACAATGAGCCCTGCCAGATAGTCGACATCGAGAAGAGCAAGCCCGGCAAGCACGGCAGTGCTAAAATTCGCGCAAGCGGTATCAGCCTCTTCGACGGCAAGAAGAAGACGTACCTCGCTCAAGCAGACGCGGGTGTTCAGGTTCCCATCGTCGATAAGAGGAGCGGCCAGATCGTCTCCATAAACCCAAGTGGCATCCAGCTAATGGACCTTGAGAACTATGAGACTATTGAGATGTCGATGCCCACAGACGACGATGTCGCGTCGAAGATTGCAGCGGGTAAAGAGGTCGAGTACTGGACCATTATGGGCCGGTACAAGATCAACCGCGTCAAGAGTTGAGCGCCCGGTTTGAAGCGCGTCCACCAGATGCGCCTAAGGGCTGGGATGACCGTTGGCGAGCTCGCTGACGAGATGCGTAAGACCGGCGTCATGCAGGCTGGGAGAGTCGGGAAAGCGGTCGAAATAGTTGCCGAAATGTTCTCCAATCCCGATTACACAACTTTTCTCACCCTCTCCGGCCCGCTTTGCCACGGTGGGCTGAGGGTCGTCTTCTCAGACCTAGTCAAGAACGGTTACGTGGACGCCGTCGTCACCAATGGGGCAAACATGGTCGGGGACCTCATTGAGGCGATGGGGGCGCATCACTACGTAGGGAAGGTAGACGCCGACGACGAGGAACTAAATAAGAAGGGCATCAACAGGGCATACGATATCTACTTCGAGGGGAGAGTCTTCGAGGACCTCGAAAAGTATGTTTACAAGATACTGGATGACATTCCCGAGGAGACTCGAGATGGCATCCCCATATTCGGGCTACTGAAGGAGATAGGGTTAAGACTCACCGATAAGGACTCGATCCTCTTCAACGCGGCCAAGAGGGACGTGCCAATATTCAGCCCCGGTTTCCTCGACTGCATGCTGGGGATCCCCCTCTACATGTATTCGAAGCAGAAGAAGCTTGTAATCAACCCACTCAGGGACTTCGATAGGTTCACGGATATGGTCTACGATGCTAAGAAATCTGGGGCAATAATACTCGGGGGCGGGACGCCAAAGCATCACACCCAATACCTCCACACCCTCAGAGACGGGCTCGATGCTGCCGTACAGATTGGGTCAGCAAGGGTTGAGGATGGTAGCCTCAGTGGGGCGCCGCTCAAGGAATCGATTAGTTGGGGGAAGCTCAAGGGCCAGCAAATAGAGATGACCTCGACAATCTTCGGGGAGGTCACAACAATATTTCCAATGATCATTGCAGGAGCCCTCGAAAAGCTCGAGGACAGGGAAAAGGATTAGGAAACCTCTTCCCTAGCGAGTTCCGCACCCTTACTAAATTCACAAGCTTCTCATACGCAACCTCCCAAGTCCTCTTCCTGAGCCCACAGTCCGGGGCGATGTAGACGCGCGCGCTTCGTGTCAAAGAAGGAGTAGAAGCGGCCATCCCTGTGAAATTCATGCCCAGCACCGATCTCAGCGAAGGTGCCCCGCTCCTTGATGTCTATGAGTTTAATATCCTCCGATTAGCGGATGCATAAGGATGGTTATTCACATATGTAGGTTTATTAACTACAATAATTCCTAATAGAATAAGATGGCTCAGTCAGATAAACCCCTCGCTGAATAAACTTGACCACATAGTATTCAGAAAAGAATATATTCCCACTCCACTCTCGTATCCCTCCATGCTGCCAACGCTTGAGATAATCCCCAAGAGGAGACGGAAGCTCAGCCTCACCCAGAGCCAGCTCGCCGAACTCGCCGGGGTGAGCCAAAGCTACATCGCGAAGCTTGAGGCTGGTAACATAGAGCCCAGTTATGTCAAGGTTAAAGCCCTCTTTGAAGCGTTGGACCGGCTTGAGCAGGAGAAGCAGGTCTCGGCGGGGCAGATCATGAACCGCTCCGTCGTGGGGATTCAGAAGGGAACATCGATTTCTGACGCCATCGACATAATGAGGAAAAACGGTTTCAGTCAGCTCCCAGTGACGGATGGGGAGCGCTCCGTGGGGAGCATAAATGAGGGCACCCTCCTCGACCACATGCTCGCGGAGAGAAAGAACGAGAGCCAAGCCAAGGTCGTCTCGGAGATAATGGACGAGCCCTTCCCCCAAGTAGGGGAGGACGCCCCCGTCTCCCTTCTCACAACCCTCCTTAAGTTCTATCCTGCTGTTCTCGTGCAGAAGAAGGGGGGTGTGGTCGGTATCGTCACTAAGGCGGACTTGCTAGGTATATTAACTTAGCAAGCCACTGGAACAAACCTTATAGATTCTAGCCAGTGTTCTCCTGATTCATGAAGCTCAGCCGCAAGGCGCTCATATCCATACTGATTATAGTAGTGTTGGGGACCTCGAGCCTCGTTGTTTGGTCACAGTTTGTCAGTGCTCCGAAAGAGATAGCAGTCCTGGAGACATCGATGGGCGCCATCGAGATACAGCTAGACCGCCAGAAAGCACCCGTCACTGTAGACAACTTCGTCAAGTACATTAAGACCGGATTCTACGACGGTACAGTATTCCACCGTGTCAAACCCAAGTTCGTCATCCAGGGCGGCGGGTTTAACACAGCCAACGTTGAGAAGACGACTAACGCCCCCATTAAACTCGAGTCCCACAACGGCTTGAAGAACACGGTTGGTACAATAGCTATGGCTAGGACCAACGTGGGGGACAGCGCGACGAGCCAATTCTTCATAAACCTCGTCGACAACATAAACCTTGACTACGTCTCTGCATCCAATCCAGGGTATGCTGTCTTCGGCAAGGTCGTTTCCGGGATTGAGGTCATCCAAAAGATAGCAGGTGTCCCTACGGAGATCCGTAACATTTTCCTACCCGCCTATAACATGACGTATCCCTTTGACGACTGGCCCAAACAAGATATCGTCATAATCAAAGCCTATTTGAAGCCATAACCCTCAAACGGCTCTGAACACATATCAAGCCATGAGAGACGACTCTGTCTACACAAGCTGGATGTATAGGGGCAGGAAGCCACCATCTGACTCTGCCTACTTCGAGAATATGAGTCGCTGCGTCTTCCAGTCAGGACTCAACTGGGCGACCATCGCAAGCAAGTGGCCCAACTTCCTTGAGGCGTTCGAGGGGTTCGAGATAGCTCGCGTAGCGGGGTATGGCTCGGCGGATATTACCCGCCTCATGGGTGATGAGAGAGTAATTAGGAATAGGAACAAGATACTCGCTACTATACACAACGCCCGAGAGTTTGAGAGGATAGTCAAGCAGAGTGGTAGTGTTGCTTCCTGGCTAAATGGCTTGGATAAATCGAATAATTATGATATCGTTGTTCGGAAGGTCGCCTCCTGCTTCAAGCACGTCGGGGCTAAGTCTGTTCCCCTTTGGCTCTACTCTGTTGGAGAGGAGATTGATATCACCGACCTCGTCGAGGCCCGGTTCAGGAAGTAGCCGCTCATCACTACGAAAATACGGAGCGACCCTCCATAAACCCATTTAAGGAGTGTTGCAACGGACTCACATGTAGGGGGGTGGTTGTAAGACTAATTGACTAATCTTAAGCCTATTGATACACTCCTAACCCATTCTTTTTAAAACGTCCCAATGGTGCCTAACCCGGGAAAAATCATTGAGCGGGCTCATTTTCCAGATGAAATTGTAGTGGTTATCTCAATAGCCGTCGTCAGCGAGAGGAGGAGGCGCGCACGAGCCTACCGAGAAGTAGAGAAAAACACTATAAATTATCTTTAACTGCATAATAAATATACTATAATAAGCGCGGAACGAGAAATCGTTCGCCCGCGCTCCATAGGATGGACATATCCGTGGGGCTCGTAATAAGCTCAGAGGCTGAGAATCTCCTTTTTTGCCCAGAGGTAGTCCTCTACAAGAGCCTCGCTTAGGTTTTTTGGATCTGCGAAGAAGACGCGTCCGTTGTTCACCTGCGCTATTCGCTTCGCCATCTCGCGTAGCTCGGGATCATCGTCGAGCATCACGATGTTTAGCAGTATATCGTGGAAGCGGTAGAGGCGGACCTCCTCTACCACGGCCTCCATCGCTTTCTTGAAGCCGACAAACTCGCCGTCGAGGAAGTTAGGGGCGGAGTCGGTGATGAGATGGGCTTGTTTATTACCGGGTTCCATGGCGACGGCTAGGCGGAAGGCACGTAGTGATCTCCTGATGTCGGTGAATTGCTGTGGGACAGTGACACCGGGGAGTTCGTAGGGTTCCACCCTCTTCGTCTCCTCGCTGAAGGCGTAGACTATGAGCTTGTCTTCGGGGAACTCGAGGCGCATCAGCTCTGATAGAGCCAGAGCCGTCTCAACAGCGGACTCCATCTTTCCCTTCTTCTTCATCGAGGCGCTCTGGTCGACGAGGACACCGAAGTGGACCTCAGTAGCATGACGGCTCTCATGTATGCGGAAGTCGCTGGTCTTCATCTCGCGGAAACCTCCCCCCCTCTCTATTGCAGCCATGAGGCTCCTCTCGATGTTTATTCGGTCATAGGGGTCCCCAGGCTCGTAGGGGCGGTAGGTTGCGGCTAGCCAAGGACCGTGGCCGACGTCCTCGATACGGTGGGCGCCTAAACCCTTTCTGGCGAGGTTCATGAGTATTCGACTGAGGAAACCCCTGCCAAGCATCTGAGCGCCCTTGCTGGTGATTACTACCCCCCTGCTCCTGCCGTCGAGGAGACCCTTATACTCGAGGTCTCTGAGGGCCTCGTCGAAATCCTCCTGGCTGATTGCGTGAGGTTCCGCGTCGAGCTGCTCAACCTGCTCCTTTAACCCCTCCATCTCACCTGAGATCTCGATTCCCCTGAGGATCTCCTCCTCCACTTGCCCTTCGAGGAGCCTTTCGACGGCTTTCATCATCGTCTGGGCTTTTAGCTGCTCAAGTTGCTTCTCGAGTTCATCCCGTTTCTTCTGGTTGGCCAGTAGTCGCTCCTCGGTCTTCTTCTTGACCGTCTCCATCATCTCGGAGTCTTGGTCTAATCCCTTGCCCATCTGCATCTTCACGGCGTCCCGCAGGAGTTCGAGGGTGTTGTCCGCGATATCGCTGCAGGGTTTAGGGCCTTGCACGGTTACTCCATCCGCCTCGGAGTGTAGGCGTTCTCGATTTTAATCTCAACAACTTTGCCTGCAGTTAGGGCATGAGCGAGGAGCTCAAGGGCACTCCCCCTGTAGTCGTGAAGGGTCTCGGGGTCCACAGCCTCGGGGCTGTCCCTGATGAGGTCGCCAAGGCCGCTGACGAGGCTCGGGCTCTCCCAGGGCTGGTTCTCCTCCATGAAGCGGA